>DASQMK010000457.1:0-4375 GCA_035645575.1 Metabacillus sp. | reverse complement strand
GCACAAGGTTTAAGCTTTTCTGTTCAACCTGAGGAAAAGCTTCCCCCTTCTTTACGAAATATCTTTACAGAGCTTTGTGATGATATAAAGTGTGACAAACCAAAAAATGGCTCTTTAGTAAAATGGTCAAAGCAAGGGGTTTTGCTGTTAAACACGGTATTAACAGTAAGGAAAGGTCAGCCTAATTCCCATAAAGGAAAAGGGTGGGAAACCTTAACAGATGAAATCATCCAAGTGCTAAATAACCGTGAAAAGCAGATTGTATTTATATTATGGGGGAAGCACGCGGGGCAAAAAAAACAATTGATTACCTCGTCAAGGCATCTGATCATTGAGTCGGCCCATCCAAGTCCATTTTCAGCGAAAAAAGGATTTTTTGGAAGCAGGCCATTTTCTAAAACAAATGAGTTTTTGATGCAACAAGGCTTAGGTGAAATTGACTGGACCTTAAAATGAGGGAGTATAGATGATGAAAGAAACGCCAATAAATTGCGTAAAGTGCAAGCATTTTTATGTTACATGGGATACGAGGTTTCCGAATGGATGCCGGGCTTACGGTTTTAAATCATCTAGTAGACCGGCAATGATGGTAAAGAAATCATCGGGAATGGCTTGCTTAAAATATGAACCAAAGTCTTTAAAGGCATAGGTGGAGGGATAAGCGTGGATATACCAATATCGAAGCTTCTTAATAAAATGGAAGCAGAATTAATAAAAGCGAAAAACAGTCAATCAGACAAAGAAAGAAGAGAACGAATTGTTGTGATTCAATCTTTATGTGAATTGATTTTAGACGAAAAATCACAACAAGTACAACCAATAGTATCACCTTCTCCAAGCTCAATAAATCCTGCTGAGCTTCAAAAAATGATGGGTAATATGTCAACGGTTGTTAAAAACCAATCAAAACCTGCATCATTAAAGGAAGATGATGCAAACGGTGACTCTTTATTTGATTTTTAATTCCTATAACCGTTAAAACTCTCCAAAGAAATCCATCATAATCTAACCTAATCGGGACACAATGATAAGTAAATTATTTTAGTGGAGGTTAGAGAGATGGTATATGATGAATTTTTAAATGGTGGAATTGGAATAGGGAGATTTACGATGGGAGCTTATGATGATTTTCCCTCAACAAAGCTGTCACATGATCGGTATGATGTATATGTAAATCAGGATTATGTTGGTCAAAAGTACTTATTATCTGCACAGGAGTCTGTTCATGATATTGATGATTTCCTGAAAAATGAAGGGATTACTAAATTTCAATCGGTAGTAGATGGAGATCATTATCATATAAGAGCGTTAGAAAATGAACATAAAGTTGCAGATGTCCTCAAGGTGTATTTGCAAAACCGATAAGAGCCTTAAATGGCTCTTTTTTTAACAGGTAAGAAAGTATAAAAATTTGAACTTAGTTTGAGTGTCTAGCTCCAGCGCCTAGCCCCTCGAGGTCATAAGCCACAAATGAATTGAAGACAAAGAACGTCTTCTATTCATTTGCGTCTTATGCTTGTCGGGGCTGTTCAAGGGCGCTTGCGCTTTTCTTAATGGATACGAAAACTCCATCATTTAGTCAAGAATTTAAAGTTGAAATTAAGTAATAGTAGGGTAAGATGAGAGTGGGAGGTGTATTTTGATGAAGCTTTTTCTTATTTTAGGTGCAATTAATGGTTTTTTAGCAGTAGCATTAGGAGCCTTTGGTGCTCATGGATTAGAAGGGAAAATTCCTGAGAAATACTTAAAAACATGGCAAACAGGTGTGACGTATCAAATGTTTCATGCTGGAGGTTTGTTTATTGTTGCCTTTTTGGTGGATAAGTTTACAAATATTGGAGTCTTCACAACTGCTGGTTGGTTATTTCTAGTTGGCATCATCTTGTTCTCTGGAAGCTTATATGTGCTTAGTGTGACACAAATTAGTGTTTTAGGAGCTATCACTCCACTAGGCGGTCTAGCTTTTTTAGGCGGCTGGCTATTGGTAGGATATGCTGCGATCCGTTATTTATAAAAAGATATACATAAAGTCCAAAAGCCGATCTGTAGGATCGGCTTTTGGAAAAGGTAAGAAAGTATAAAATCTTGGATTAGTCGCCCCAGGCGCAGCCGGCTCTCGGGTCTACTCCTACTCGTCTCATTCTTTTCTTAGTTAACTTATTATCTAGGCTGATAGGTAGAAAGTGCGAATTGTGGATCATAATTGAGTTCTTCATCAAATGTTACATAATCCAAGTAAACCATTAATAATAAGTACCGCATACCTGTTTGTGGATCACTTAAAATGAGATGATCTCTTCCTGCTGCTTCAATTACACCCTTGAATATTTTCGCATTCCACTCACGGTTGTTTTCAAAAGTCATATAAACTGTTGCAACTTTACCTCGATTTAATCGTAAAATATTTTCAACATAAGACTGTTCTAATGGCAGCATTCCTGGAATATTTTGCGCAACTCCGGGTTGCTGCTGTTGAGGAAATTGAGGTGCTTGAACACCTTGACCGCCTGGTTGACCGTATTGACCAGGATAGGCATATGTAGGGTAAGGTTGTTGAAAGCCTGCTCCTTGTTGTATGCCTAGCACACCTGGTGTTGGATATCCATAAGGTTGCTGTTGGGTTTTGTTCGTTGCCAAAATGACCCCTCCTTAAAAATTTCATAAACATCAAGACAGTTGGACTAAAGCAGGAGATAAACAACAAAGTGCCTTATATCTTCTTGCGCTCCATTGATTGAACCATTGCCGGAAATAGAAGCAAGATGATGACAATTCATAAATCAATCTTTGCTCATTCATACGTATGTAAAAGAAAAACAACTTATGACTTATCCATAAAAAAATAAAAGCAGGGGGAAAAATCATGCCTCACTTTTCCTTAGAAAAAATCTCGAAAGAAACACTATACATTGCATTAGAAGTTGTGAATTCAAATAAAATATATAATCGGCTTGAAAATGGAAGAGAAGCTCGCACCTTGAAGGAAATAGAAGAAGAATTTTTAAATCCAATGACGGAAAGCTACTTTGTGAAAGAAAAAAATGAGTATGTAGGTGTTTTAGATTATTTAGTAGAAAATCCTAAAGACCATTATCCCTGGCTTGGCTTACTCATGATTCATCAGTCATACCATGGAAGGGGATACGGAAAAGCTGCATACTCTCTTTTTGAAAATGAAGCAAGAATAGCTGGGATGCAGATCGTACGTTTAGGTGTATTAATAGAAAATAAACCTGCAAAAACTTTTTGGGAGTCACTAGGGTATAAACGGTATGAAACAAAGCCTTATAAAGAGGGGAAAAAAATAGACTGTTATGAAAAGGTAATAAAAGAAAAACAGACTTCAGTATGAAGTGCATACATGAGTCTGTTTTTAATTCCTAATTTTTAGTTTACATCAAAGAAGTTTTCAAGTTTTGAAGAATCTAAAAGGTTTCCTACAAAGAAAGAACCGAACTCTCCATATCGTGCGCTAACTTCATCGAATCTCATTTCATAAACAAGCTTTTTAAATTGAAGGACATCATCAGAGAAAAGAGTCACTCCCCACTCATAATCGTCGAATCCAACAGAGCCTGTTATGATTTGTTTTACTTTTCCTGCATATGAACGACCGATCAGACCATGACTTCTCATCATTTCTCGGCGCTCTTCCATTGATAGCATGTACCAGTTATCATTGCCTTGACGTCTTTTATCCATTGGATAGAAGCAAGCATATTTTGACTGTGGCAGTTTTGGATAAAGTCTTGCGCGAACATGCGGGTTTTGATAAGGATCTTCATTGCTCTCGCCGGCTAGGTAATTGCTTAGCTCTACAACTGAAACATAAGAATACGCTGGGATCGTAAATTCCGCTAGCTTTGTTTTGTTAAACTCTAGCTCAATTTCATTAAGCTCTTCCATTGTTGGACGCAAAATCATCATCATGAAATCTGCCTTTTGACCAACAATTGAATAGAGTGCATGACTACCTTGCTCAGCATTCTCAGTCACATTCCACTTCTCAAGTAAGCCTAAAAATTCATTTGTGGCTGCTTGTCTTTCATCATTTGATAAGAGTTTCCAAGAAGACCAGTCGATAGAACGGAAATCATGCAGACAATACCAGCCATCTAATGTTTGTGCTGCTTCACTCATATATATTCACTCCTAAAATATTAATCGTTATGTACACACTTTTACTATATCATAGTTTGCCCATGAACCTTGTGAATAAAACTTGAACTTCATAGCGAGTAAAAAGAACAGATCTGTGAGAAACTTAAAAAGCACCTTAAAATTCTAGTGAATGAAGTTTGATTTTTTTGAAATTAAAGAAAATGAGGATGTAAGCGTTATAGCGTAACAGAACAGTTTGAAAACAGAAATAAGT
>DASQMK010000456.1:0-1954 GCA_035645575.1 Metabacillus sp. | reverse complement strand
ATAAGCGGCATGACGCCTTCGTTCCGTGCAACGATCGAATCAGCACCAGTTTCCATAATAAATTCATCGGTTTGGACTGAGGAAATCTTTCCGCCAAGCTGCTTGTTTTGCTCAATAAGGATAAGTTGTAAGTCTAGGTTTTGGTCTTTTTTTAATTTCTGTAAATAATACGTGGCAGTAAGACCGGTAATTCCGCCACCAATCACGAGGGCCGTTTTCACTACTTTCACTCCTAACTAAAAAGTTCACCAACATCTATTTAACGTAAACATGTTATCTATTTCACATTATATATGTTATGCCCAATAGATACATAATTTTTAAATTGAAAGTCGAAAAGATGAAACAAATTTTCAACAATTATTTCATGAATATTGGAGACTATAAGTGATGAAGATCACAATTTAGAAAATCAAATAGTTGGAGGTAGAAAAATTGAAAAGAAAATTTACTACATATGTGTTCATCGGTGTACTTACATTAGGATTGATAGGAGCGAATCATGCATTTGCTGAAAAAAGCCCTGAAGATACACCAATATTAATGGAGGTTGGAAATGATAAAGAAGAGTTTCACCACCATAAAAGACATAATATGAACCCAGAGGCAATTAAGAAGCGTGCAGAAGAGTTAGGAATTGATACAGAAGGAAAGGATACAGAAGTTTTAGCAAGAGAAATCCATGAGGCGAAAATTTTAGAAAAAGCAAAAGAGCTAGGGATTAAAACGGATGGAAAGAAGATTGAGGAAATTGCGAAGGAAGTAAGAGAATCACATATCTTAAACAAAGCAAAAGAACTAGGGATCAAAACAGACGGAAAAGAAATTGAGGATATCGCATATGAAATAAGAGAAACACTCATTATCAAGAAGGCAAAAGAGCTTAAAATCGACACAGAGGGGAAGTCACTAGATGATCTAAGCAAAGAGATATTTGAAGTCAGTGTGATGAATGCGGCAAAAGAATTAGGAATTAAAACCGATGGCAAGGATGTAAAGGATATTGCTCGCGAAGTAATCGATAAAAAAACAATGCAAACCGCTAAAAAGCTGGGTATTGATGTGAAAAATAAATCAACTCAGGAATTATTAGAGGATATCTTCACAAACTACAAAGATGAAGCAAAAAAACAAAAGCTATTCCCATTTGATGAAGAAAATCGAGAATTTCTTTTTATGAGACATAAAGAAAAGCATATCAATTAATATAGGGAAGGGGGTGACTAAGATTTAGTTATCCTCTTTCCTTTTTGTTAGAAAGTATAGAAATTTTTTGGGGTGAGTATATTAGCAAGCTGCTTTTCTCAATTTCGTGTTAAAATGTTGAAGGCATTTTATATATGATGGGGGGAAAACCAGTGGATTCATCACCACGATTTTTACCGTTTGTAGCTCTTGTTGTTGGAGTCATTGCAGTATCGACTTCAGCTATTTTTGTGAAGCTGGCAACTGCTCCGGCTCCTGTTATTGCTTTTTATCGGTTGTTTTTTTCGACAGTTCTTATTGCACCGTTCTTTTTTCTGAAGCATTTCACTGAATTGAAAAATTTATCAAAAAAAGAATGGGTGTATTCAACAATTGCGGGAGTCTTTTTAGCTTTTCATTTTATCTTGTGGTTTGAATCTTTACATTACACATCTGTGGCAAGCTCTGTTGTGTTAGTGACGCTCCAGCCCTTATTTGCTTTTATCGGAACTTATTTATTTTTTAAAGAAAAAGTATCTATTGTGGCCATAAGTAGCGGGTTAATTGCTATAACGGGTAGTGTGATTATAAGTTGGGGAGATTTTAAAATTAGCGGTATCGCATTATTTGGCGACCTATTAGCTCTTGCAGCATGTGCGATGATAACTGCATATCTATTATTCGGGCAAGAAATTCGGAAGAGACATTCTTTAACATTGTACACATTTATTGTTTATGGAATTAGCTCAGTTACATTATTAGGGTATTG
>DASQMK010000455.1:0-2007 GCA_035645575.1 Metabacillus sp. | reverse complement strand
GACAGAAAGAGAGCAAGTCATTGAAGTTGAATAGCTCAAGAGATTTACTATCGTTTCATCTTCTCAGTCCCCGAAGAAATTGAAACTTTCACAAGGTTTAGGTAGGTCTCCTGACTTATGTTCTTCCTACTATGAGTCCTTCCCATACATGAGGTACAGTGGTAATCTCAATTCGTCACACTTACAGTTGCGGGGACAGCTCTGGATTTTCACCAGATTCCCTATTAAGCTAACAAGCGCCTAACTCTCGTAAAGATACAATATATAGTTTTGTGTTAGAAGTTAAAATCAATATATAGTTGATTTAACGATATGATTCCATAATAAATCAGTTGGATCAAATTAGCAATAGCTATTTTAAAAAGAAACTAGATGAATAGATTTAGATAACTCAGAAGTGATATAGAACAAAAATAACAGGAAAATGAATTGAACTCAAAATAAAAGCTTTCTTCTAAAATGATTGTTGTTTTATCTGTTAATAATTTCTAATTACTATAGGGAATTGTTGTTTGATCGAAAGGTGTGAGACTCCTCGGGAACAGAGGGCCAGGTATGCCTACGGGAGTTTAATGAATATAGCAATTTGAAAAACTGGTAATGTACGATTTTTTTGGTTGTTTGACTAAGCAGAAAACACATTAATTTTCAGTTATTTAATGGTCCTATGTCTAAAAGGGACTTTCACCTTAAATATATGGAAGTAAATAACAAGTTTTTTACCTTTATTAAGAGCAGTTATCAGTTCATTTAAGAACAAGTAAAAATCGAGTTAATCGACAAATTTTTCCGAAGAGCTTGTTTATAATGACATTAGCTTGAAAGGAAGGGAGTTGAAAATACCCTATCATTAATTGCTTGTGATGATCACTTGATAATATGAAGGAGGAATCAAAATGGTATTGAAAATATCCTGGAAATTATCGGCTCCTGTTCTAGCCGTGATGCTTGCTGCAGCATGTAGTGATGGTCAAGACATGCAAGAAGATATTCAAGAACAGCCTGTAAATGGTGAAATGGACACAGAGGAACCAATGGGTGGAGAGACAGATTCTGAAGTACCTGAAAGTGAAGAAATGGTTCCGGAAGAACCTGCAGCTGGCGAGGAGGGTTCTGAAGCACCTGCTGGTGAAGAAATGGTTCCAGAAGAACCTGCTGGTGAAGAAACGAATACAGAAGATCCTACTAACCAATAATTTAGGGTTTTTCTTTATAGTAATAAGCTAAAATCGATTAATCTAATCAAATAAAAAATTTAATCCCAATCTTTTATTCATTGTATTAGAGATTCTATTTAGAAGTTACAATGAAGTTATTAATCAACATTAACCTTAATATCAATATTGATTAGGAACTAAGTTTGTATCTTTAACGTACCTTGTCAAAATCCTAACGCTAACCCTATATATAGTTATTTTGATCACGATTAAAAGGTTTACACCGAAAATAAGCGACCTGTTATTCTTCCTAACCAGAATAACAAGGTCGCTTATCTTATTTCCTTATTCATTATTTTTACAACCCTTTCCTACTACAGAATCTTATTTTAAAGGGGATATGGAGAATTAATGATTAATTCATAACTAGAGTTAAAACCAAACTAATACAAAGTGTAAATATAAATAGGCCTTTTCCTTCTATAGAAGTATATCAAAAATTGGCTATCAATCATGTAGGGGGTCGTCTTCATATTTTTGGCTTTGACATCAGAGCAGGAAGTGGCTATTATGAATATGGTTGTTTTGTGAAAAATAATAAAAGGCCACTAAATATTTTGTGAAAAAAAACAATTACAAGACAATAATTAAATTTTATTATAGTATTACATAGGTGAAAGCGCTAACAAGTAGAGGGGTGTACAACAAAATGATGGACATAATAGAGAAAATCAATGGGGTTCTATGGGGAACGCCCAGTTTAATTTTGTTATTTGGGACAGGCTTATTTTTAACAGTTGCTTTGAAAGGTTTACAGTTTAGAAGATTGCTATATGCCTTTAAATTGGGA
>DASQMK010000454.1:0-13169 GCA_035645575.1 Metabacillus sp. | reverse complement strand
AAACGGGATTAGAGACCCCGGAGTCCACGCCCTAAACGATGAGTGTTCATTGTTGGGCGAATGCCCAGTGGTTGAGTTAACAGCGTTAAACACTCCGCCCTGAGTAGTACGGTCGCAAGACTGAAATTCAAAGAAATTGACGGAGACTTGCACAAGCGGTGGAGCATGTGGTTTAATTTCGATACAACGCGCAAAACCTTACCAGTTCTTGCATTTTCTCAATACACTAAAAGAGATTTTAGTGGTGATTTCCGCGTTATCTCGGAAATTGGTAAGATTTGAGTTAACAGGTGGCTGCATGGCTGTCGTCAGCTCGTGCCGCGAGGCGTTTGGTTTATTCCATCAACGAGCGGCAACCCACGTCCTTATTTCGGATTCTTTAATCCTTTAGGGAGCTTCTTTCGGAAACGGAAGGGAAGGTGGACGATGTCAAGTCGGTATGGCCCTTATGGACTGGGCTACACACGTGCTACAATGGCAGGTACAATGGGATGCTCTTGGGCAACCTTTCGCTAATCCTTAAAGCCTGCCTCAGTTCGGATTACTTTCTGCAATCGAAAGTATGAAGTCGGAATCGCTAGTAATCGCGGAACAGCACGCCGGCGGTGAATATGTTTTCAAGTCTAGTACACACCGCCCGTCAGGCCATGGGAATCGGCTTGGGTGGAAGATCTAACTTCGAATCTAGATAAACGAATCACGCACAAGATCTTCTCGCTCTTGTGCCTTTCGTTTATCGGGTTTGATTTTTTTTCGAAGCTTCGGTTGAGGACTGGGGTTAAGTCGTAACATGGTAGTTCTAGGGGAACCTGGAGCTGGATCAATTTTTTATCGGTTCTTATAGACTCTTTTACATAAACCCAAGGGCGCCTTAAAGGGTAGATTACGAAGAGTTTCCCTACTGTTGGGGGTTTATCTTTTTAGCTCTTTTTTTGTTTCTTTTTTATCTATGACTTCTATCCAAATTTTTTCTGCTGCTCATGTTAATGCTGCTAAATTAGTCGGTGCTGGTTTAGCAACTATAGGTTTAGTTGGTGCGGGTATGGGTGTTGGTATCGTCTTCGGCTCTTTACTAACTTCCGTTTCTAGAAATCCTTCTCTAAAGGGTGAATTGTTTCGTTATGCTATTCTAGGCTTTGCTTTAACTGAAGCTGTAGGTCTTTTAGCTTTAATGATGGCTTTTTTGATCCTATTCAGATAACGGTTTATCTCCAATCCACCCATAACTACTACTCAATATAGTAAGTCCACCCCTATACTCGAGGTCTTGCGCAACGCGAAAAAAAAAATGAAAAACAATCAATATATATATCGTTGGCTATACTCTTGCAACCATAAGGATATAGGTACATTATATCTAATATTCGGAGCCTTTCTCTGGAATCATTGGAACAATGTTCTCTATGTTTATAAGAATGGAATTAGCTAATCCTGGAAACCAACTTTTTGCAGGAAACTATCAATTATAACAATGCTATAGTAACAGGGCATGCTTTTATCATGATTTTTTTCATGGTAATGCCTTTGTTAATTGGTGGATTTGGTAATTGGATGGTTCCGTTAATGATTGGAGCACCAGATATGGCTTTTCCGCGATTAAATAATATAAGTTTCTGGTTATTACCGCCTTCTTTAATTTTGTTACTTTCTTCTGCTTTTGTTGAAGTAGGTGCAGGTACTGGATGGACGGTTTATCCACCTTTGAGTGCAATCCAAGCGCATTCTGGTGCGTCAGTTGATCTTCGCTATATTCAGCTTGCATTTGGCAGGGGTTTCTTCTCTTTTAGGTGCAATTAATTTTATTACCACTATCTTCAATATGCGTACCCCGGGATTAACGTTACATCGCATGCCGTTATTTGTTTGGAGTGTGCTAATTACTGCGTTCCTTCTATTGTTATCATTACCTGTGTTTAGCTGGTGCTATCACAATGTTACTTACTGATAGAAATTTCAATACTACGTTTTTTGATCCTGCTGGTGGAGGTGATCCTATTTTATATCAACATCTTTTTTGGTTTTTTTGGTCATCCTGAAGTATATATCCTTATTTTACCAGGTTTTGGTATAATAAGTCATGTTATATCTTCTTAATGCAAGACGTCCTATATTTGGTTATTTAGGAATGGTATACGCGATGGTTTCTATTGGTGTTCTTGGATTTATTGTTTGGGCAACATCATATGTACACTGTCGGGTTAGATGTTGATACGCGTGCTTATTTCACTGCTGCTACTATGATAATTGCAGTTCCAACTGGTATTAAGGTATTTAGTTGGTTAGCTAACTCTATGGGGCGGATTTATTGAGCTGAAAACACCGTTGTTATTTGCCTTAGGTTTTATAGTATTATTTACTATAGGTGGATTAACAGGTATTGGTCTTATCTAATTCTGGTCTTGATGTGGCATTACATGATACATATTATGTGGTTGCACATTTTCATTATGTAACTGTCCATGGGTGCTGTTTTTGCGTTATTTGCTGGTACTTATTATTGGTTTACTAAAATCACCGGAGTACGCTATCACGAGGAATTAGCGCAAGCAACAGTTTTGGATAACGTTTTTTGGCGTAAATATAACTTTTTTTCCATTACATTTCCTGGGTATAGCTGGTATGCCTAGAAGAATACCTGATTATCCTGATATCTATGCTTTTTGGAATTACGTTTCTTCATTTGGTTCTTATATGTCTTTGGTAGGTATAATTTTGTTTTTCTATATTGTTTATTTAGCTTTTAGCGATAAAAAATATATCGATTAATGAATTTTGTATTTTAAGGGCAAGCTAATATATAAAGCATACGGACACACGTAGCACCCGTAATGCAATTTATATATGAAGATATTAATGTATTAACTGTGAGCTTAGTTGAAAGGTTTTATCTTTTGCTTGCTTTTTACCTAATGAGGGCATTAGCTTAAATGGTAGAGCATCTCGCTTACACCGAGAAAGAGTTGGTTTCAATTCCAACATGCCCTAAATTATCGCGGAAAATAGGCTGAGAGTGTAGCTTAACTGGTTAGAGCGACTGATTGTTAATCAGTAGGTTGGCAGGTTCGAGCCCTGTCATTCCCGGAAAATGCGGTGGAGTAGCTGGTAGCTCGTTGGTTTCATGAACCAAAAGTATCGGTTTCGAGTCCGGTCTGCAGTAATATAAACAATTATATATAAAGATATTAGTTAAACTATAACTAATATTAGTGGATGACTAGGAACAATTATCTAAAGGCGATGAAATAGTCGAAATATGCTTATGATAGGCAAGTAAATGAAAAGCATGTCCCTTTTAGCATAAGCTACGAAAAATATCACAGTCAGGGATATTTTTCTGGAAACTATCTTAATTGAAACATCTTAGTAAGATAGAAAAAAATCAACCGGAGATCTTGAAAGTAGTGGCGAGCGAAATCTGGAAGAGGAATCAAAACTTCACGTGATCTAGAGAAAATAAAGGGTAAAAGTCCCGTATCTTTATCATAGTTTTGCGCAACAGTAGAACGGTTTCAGGGTAGGACTGTTTGAAGAAAGGGTGTTCCACCATCTAATCCTATAAATAATTGTTACCGATAGTGAATAGTACCGTGAGGGAAAGTTGAAAAGAACCTCGAGAGAGGAGTGAAAAGAGTCTGAAACTGATATTACGTAGAGAGCAGTTGTTAACTCAATAAGAGTTTAAAACTACGTACCTTTTGCATAATGGGTCAGCAAGTTAATTCATGTAGCAAGCTAAGAGGCGAAGCGAAAGCAAGTTTAAAACAAGCAAAATTTAGTTACATGTATTAGACCCGAAACCGGTCGAGCTAACTGTGAGCAAGTTGAAGTTGTTTGAAGAAACAGCGGAAGACTGAAACCGTACATGTGGCAAAATGTTGGGTCGACTTGCAGTTAGGGGTGAAAGGCTAATCAAGATCGGTGATAGCTGGTTTCTACGATAACCATTTAGGTGGTGCGTTATGATAAAAAATAGTAGGGGTAGGGTAGGCTGGCTTTGGCGGAGGGTAACACCTTTAGTCGGGTCATTAAATCACTTAATACTACTATTTGTTTCATAGCAGAAAGACTTGGGGTGCTAAGGTTCTAAGTCGTGAGGGAAATAGCCCAAGATCGTCAAATAAGGTTCATAAATGATAACGAAGTGGCTTGAAGGAAGTTATGTTGTGAGGACACCCAGGAGGTAGGATTGGTTGCAGTCAGCCTATAATCGATAGCGTAACAGCTCACTGGTAAAGTAATGTGGCACCGAAAATATACCGGACTTAGTTAGTTATCTACCGAATTTGGCGGAAATTTTTTTTTGGTAGTAGAACGCTTTGTATTTGTAGAATTTCATCGCGATAAGGGATGACGGAGATATCAAAGTTGATAATGCTGATATGAGTAACGATTAATGAAGTGAGAAACTTCATCGCCGAAAGTTCAAGGGTTTTCTAGCATGGATAATCCACTAGAAGTTATACGGCCTCTAAGTAGAAATGGCGCATGCCTATTATGATGAGGAATTGGGTTGATTAAGAAGTTCTCACGAATTTCTAAACGTTCTGGAAAAATATCAACAAGAATAACCGTACTAAAACCGACACAGGTGGACTGGTGGAGAACACTAAGGCGCTTGAGAGAACATTGTTGAAGAACTCGGCAAAATGACTCCGTAACTTCGGGATAAGGAGAGCCTATGTTTTCTTTTTGATTGCATACGGCGGCACAGAATAGGGGGTAGCGACTGTTTAGTAAAAACACAGGACTCGCCAAATAATATAATATGATGTAGAGAGTCTGATACCTGCCCGGTACTGGTTAGTTAAGTGTTTAAGTGAAGTTTACTTTGCTTGATATCTAAGCTCCAGCAAACGGCAGCTGTACTCCTGAACGGTTCTAAGGTAGCGAAATTCCTTGTCGGGTAAGTTCCGACCTGCATGAAAGGTATAACGACTTCCCTACTGTCTCCAACAATGACTCAGTGAAATTGAAATTTTTGTGCAGAGTGCAAAATAACAACAGCTAGACGGAAAGACCCTGTGCACCTTTACTATAATTTTACAAAGATCTAAGAAAAGTTCATGTGTAGGTTAGATGGTAGCTTATGATACCTTAATGTCAGTTAATCGTGGAGGCAACGGTGAAACACCATCCTTGAATATACCTAGATCTAAGTGTTTTACACAAATTTGTATGATTGGTAGTTTGACTGGGGAGGTCGCCTCCCAAAAGGTAACGGGAGGCGTCCATAAGGCAAATTCTACTTAAGATTATTCTTAAGTATGTAGTATAATGGCAAAAATTTGCTTGACTGTAAAACAGACATGTTTTGCAGGGATATATCTTTTATAGGTATGTCGGGCATAATGATCCGGTAATTTTATGTGGAAAAGTTACCGCTAACGGATAAAAGGTACGCCAAGGGATAACAGGCTGATGACTCTTCAGAGCTCGTATCGACGGAGTCGTTTGGCACCTCGATGTCGGCTTCATCACATCCCGGAGCTGAAGTCGGTTCCAAGGGTTCGGCTGTTCGCCGATTAAAGTGGTACGTGAGCTGGGTTTAGAACGTCGTGAGACAGGTGTTCGGTCCCTATCTACTGTTGTGTGAAAAAAAGGTAAGCTGGCCTTCGTACGAGAGGGATTGGGCTGGACACACCACTTGTGTATCGGTTATTATTTTGTATAGCCGAGTAGCTACGTGTGGCAAAAGATAATCGGCTGAAAGCATATAAGCGAGAAGCTAATATCTTTTTTTTCTAAAAACCATTGGTTTTATGTAAGGTAATAGACTATTACCAAAATAGCATAGAGGTTGAAGTCTAGTAATAGATTATTTCTAAAAAATATTTTTTTTTTAGAAAGCCAGCTTACTATTACTAAATTAACTATATAGTTTCGGTCTTTATATATGGAATTTGGGTGAGGGTGAGATATACTTTTTAGTTTAAAACTAAATTTCTTTCAGCAATATAAAATATCAACCAAAATAATGTTAATAATAATAAAAAAATAGAATAGAAAATGACCCGCAAACATCACTTTACGAAACCATTACCGAACAATAATCCCAAGCGACAAAATTGTGGATTCCCCAAATTTAGAGGACCACAATCTACTGAACCAAAATTTATTGGAACGAGATCCTACCGATATTAGTTGGTGGCATTCTTTGATTGACGCGATAGACTCAACAGAGTCATTGGCGTTAGAATCTTCTGAGCCGTATATCTCCTTACTTGATATACCCTTTGGAGAAATATGGATTGCTGGAATAACAGCAGTTATTTCATTTATATTTTTACTTAATGCTGAAGACTGGGGTTGGGAAAATTTTGAAGCAGATTCATTTAATGTTATCGCTCCTTTTCGATGAGCCGCCTTGGGCAGAAGAAGAGAAGGTAGCTGGTGCTATCTGGTACTGGCGTGTCCTTTAATAATCCATTGTATTATTCATATCAACACATTACCAAGTATAATTTAGCTCCAGACTTGCCTTTGGGATTATATTGCAGGTGCCACCCCCTATACAGGCATTACGAATTTCAATAATGTAGTATTTTTATTTTGTCTTTTCTTTAATTTGCAACATTATCTTTTTTCACATTTGCGATGGACAAATTATGTATGGGTATCATTAATCTCGCGCGAAATGAAGAATTAATTGATAGTGAAGAAGATCCCCAAATTTATAACCTTGAGGATGAACGGTTTCACATTGAACCTCCTTTATGGCATACAGACTTCATTAGATACCGTACCTGAAGAACAAGATGATTTGGAGATGTCGGGAGAAGAGGATATCTCTGTAGAAATAGCTTATTTAGAATATGTTGATATTTATCGTCAATACATTGATATGATTAGAACACCCATTAAATTGGGCGCATCAAACAGGTGATGGTCCAGATATTTCTTTTATTGATACTTCCACATACAGAGGAAGATTATGGTGAGGATACAAATTCACAATTATATGAGGTTGTAGATAGGTCTTGAACCCTTATCTGATATTGATGATCTTGATTTGCGTTTATACAAAAGATCACTAAGTATATTAGATGTTCATAACTATGCTGTTACGTAAAACAACGAAATCTGCGTTAAATGTAAAACAACGTTTTTATTCAAAAACAACGTTTTTGAATTTATTTCAAGTGGCGAGCTAATTTACCAGCTTTATCTTATACTTTACGTCGTCAAAAAAGATTTGTGGTTAATTATGTAACAACAGACACATTTCTACTTCGACTATTATGATGATCCAGTAATCTACTATAGACAATTAAATAAATTAAAAATAAACAATTTATGGAATAATGTTAGATATAAAAATATAGCGCCAGGGTATATTCGGTAAAAACGTGGGAAATGTACATGATAATGCTACATTACATGATAATAATTTTCTTTTGCAAGAGCTTACCCTTCCCTGCCTTACATTATGTACATCCGCTTGATTATAATGCAAATGGATTCTACAATGACTTTCTAGAATTTCTTTATCACTAGTCCGTTATTAGGGGATAGTAAAATTGCGTGGGAACTTGATGATGCGGGACCTCGCAGCAGACGAGCCGGATAATTGGTTGTATTGGGTTCGAAGGTACGATGATGGGTAATGTTATTGAAGATTTTGATTTTAATATGCTTGAAGGGGTAAACGAAAGATTTAGTAGAATCTAATATTTCTAGAGGATTTCAACATGATTTTATGAATACATTAATGCCAGCATATGAAGAAGAAGCGGAACAAGAAGATACTTATGATGAGTGGGAACTAGAATACGATTTATGAAGTATTTCATAGTCCGCATGCTTTACGGCATAATCCTGGAGTATACGATTCATTTTCTTATACCTTCCTTTATTATTCCTGACCCCGAAATTGATAGTGAAAATTTTACGAAACCGCGTACTTATATCAGAGAATATGTAATTCATAGTATTTCTATGGCCTGATCCGTGGCGTTTAATAGCAGATTTTCATAATCATGGAGAACCCTTTAATAATAGATTGAGTTTACAATCTTTATTTAACATTTGGGAATTTGAAGAAACAGGCCATTGATCTGAGTGAAACAGTTCGGGAATATAATACAGAATTTGAACATTAACGATCCAATCACCATAAGAGTTACCCTAGCAGCAGGTTTTGCATGGGTATTTCCACCTGAATTAGACGAATGGGAGGATAATATTCTGCTTTCCAGAATACGATTGGTTGCCCTTATTTAATGAGTTTGATGATACAGAAAAGTATCCGCAAGCCCAGGACACTTTTGATGTAGAAGATTCTGAATATATGGCATTAGATGTTTTTTAGTGTTGCACAGGGAGTATCTTTTATAGATATAGCTAGTGTGGTGCTCTGTAGAAAGTGGTAAAGATTCTGATGTAGAATCAGAACTTGATATTGCTATGCTACCGCTGGGTATTTCTTTGGATACTGTTGAAATAACAGAAGACTTACAATATCTTGATGGTATGGATAATCCCTTAGGTGCTTTATTGTTATTGGGATGAATTTAACCAGTTAAAAACCTGGTATGGGAATGAAAATGCAATTTGGCATTTCGCTTTTTCTGGATTTGGTTCTGATAGTTATATTACTGAAGTCGATAACAAATTATCAGAACATATCTTAGAAGAAGAGGTACTTGACTTTGATTATAATTTCTGAAGCTGAAGCATATTTTGATGAGATTTTAGGTCATCTTTAAGCAGATAGAATATATGTTAGGAGAGATCTACGATGGTGTGGAAAAATTATCTAAAGGACAACAACCTATAACACCGATCGTTTCTATCTGAAAATACCGCACGTATTCTTGTATATAATGCAACAACAGATGCTTGGGTAGATATTGAAGACGCTGGTTCAAGCATTATTGTTTAAAGCCGCATTTTTCCTTACAGATTATAAGGATTCGCGCGCTTGTTTACCTTTAGACTTTCAGGCCACAAGCGGTGAATTTCAATTTAGATGATTTACAAGTCCAACAAACTATTACTTCTCCAAACGTATATCAATGTCTATCGGGCGTTTTTAACCATTCTAGAAGATTTGGGCTTTACGAAGTCTACAAAAAAACATAAATAAATATAATAATGAAAAGTCCATTTATACGCATTAATAGTTCATTTTTTTAAGTTTATTCCCAATACTTTTTGGTCTTTGGGGTATAGGTGTCGTATTAAACATGATAAAGGTTTTATTAAAAAAAATAATTATTTTTGTATTTTTTAATAAAAAAATATCGCCCCGTATATTACAATTAGTTCATTATACGGGAGCTGTTTATACACCCTCAACTGAACTAATTTTGTATGTAATATCTCGCATTTTTCGCAAAGAACACCGTGATTTTGGTATAATTGATTATTTTAATGATATTGGGTGGAATCCTGTGACAGTTTGGTACGGCTGTACAAAATGAATATTTATATGTACCATATGGGGTACCCTCGTGGTTCAAACAAGGGTATGTTGATCCTGACAAGGTATTTTGATCTTTTTGATTATTTGGACCCGCGAGATGACAAACTTAGTGAGTTAGAATATGCGTATTTATTTCAAGATAAATCGATTTATCCTTAATTATACTCTTCCCGAGAATGATAAATATATATATTATGCGTGGCGTCGTGCATGGTTAATAGATGAAAATATGGATAGAAATAATGAAGAAACGCAATGAATACACAGGTCATGTTAAATCCCTTAACGTAAAGTATGTTATGTATAATTTGGGGTTACCTTTACCAATGTTTCTTCCCGTTTATGAATATGCAGATATCAACAGTATAACGCGTGCAATGGATAATATCATTTCTTTTCGACAATTCGAAGTATCCATTGGAGGGTATACGTCGAAAGTTTAATTATTATAACGTATGCTGGTTGGGAGTTTAAATATGGTGTACATTGGAGATTTGATAATACCGGCTTTTTGGGTATTTCCGTATAGTGAATACGCAAAATTAGGAGATACCATGACTAATGCACAGGATAAATATATTCTTTTTTTACTAAATAATTTACGTGCGCCATTAGAAGAACCAGTCATTTCTAAGTTAAATAATCAAGAAAATTTTAGAAGGGCAGAAAAAAATATCCGCAAAATTTGCGCATCATCGCCCCTAGTATCGGTGTTAGGTTTTTACGGAATGATTGTATACTTCGTTATTACACCGACAATCCTATAATACGTTTAAAGAAGTAACGGATCGATGGATTAGATTATATATTAGAGAATGTTTTTCCGTATAGCTCATTTAGCTTGCAGCCTTGATGAAAATATACAAAAGGAAACACCGAAACCTGTTCAAGCAAAATTTGAACAAGGAATGAAAAAATTCATAAGAAACCAAAAACGAAAGTCAAAAAAGAATAATGATACTCGGAATTTTTAAATTATTAGTAATTATCTCAAGTATAATGGTTGTGGTTATCACGTAATCCTGTACATGCATTATTATTTTTAATAAGTGCATTTATAAATGCTGCTGCTAATTATTCTTTCATTTAATTTGGATTTTTTAGCAGTTGTTTTAATTGTTGTATATGTTGGTGCTATTCGCTGTATTATTTCTCTTTATTTGTATGATGTTGAATTTTCATGTTTCAGATTATGCACATAAAGAAGCTTCAATATTTTCCGCTCTTGTTTATTGTGTTGATGCTTCAAATGTTGCTAGTAATATATGGAAATTTTGGAAGTATATCTGGTATCGAATATATAACATATCGTTAATTGGTTAGACATCATCAATACACCGCAGAATATTGTACTTTTGGGTCAGTTTTTATATGGCCATACTTTTTCATATGTTTATTTTAATAGCTATCGTGTTGTTTGTTGCGATGCTTGGTGCTATTGGCTTAACTCTTACATTCAAGAGCTGAAAATAAGAAGAAGCAGGATCTTCTTGAACAGATTTTACGTGATGTTGGTTATAAAACACGAAAAGTAACTGGAAAAGATTTTAAAATTTTTATATTTCGACCTGAATCGAAATAGTGTGTATTTTTTAGACATATACATTTATCATTTATCAATAAATGATAATTAATTTTCATAAATTTGGCTTCCAAGATGCTGCCACTCCTTTGAATGGAAGGCATTGTCGATCTGCATAATCATATAATGTTCTATTTAGTGATGATTTTTGTTTTTTGTGTTCTTTGTTTTTACTTATATTTTTCTAGATTTTTATTTACCCCTTACGCGAACCTGGGAGTATAGATGATTTGATACTGCGAGAAGAAATGTTAGAAAGTAACCAAGTAACGCATGGTACGTTTAATTGAAGTAATTTGGACATTATTACCTAGTGTTGTATTAATATTCATTGCAATACCGTCATTTTCTTTGTTATATTCTATTGGATGAGGTGTTGGATCCTTCGGTAACATCTAAAGTTATGGGAAGTCAATGGTATCGGGCTTATGGAGTATTCGGATTATTTTTTCGCTGGTAAAGAGACAATTGCATTTGATTCGTATATGATACCAACAGAAGAGTTTAACGGAAGGGCAATTTCGCTTACTAGAAGTTGATAATAGTGTTGTTTTACCCATAAGAGACACATATACGTATATTAGTAACTGCAGCAGATGTTTTACATAGCTGGGCCGTACCATTCTTTGGGTATAAAAATTGATGCAGTGCCGGGAAGATTAAATCAAGTTTCATGTTACATAAAACGGCAAGGAGTTTAACTTTGGTCAATGTAGTGAATTATGTGGGGTTAATCATGCATTTATGCCTATAGCTGTAAAAGCTGTTTATCTGGATAAATATCTTGCTTGGGTTAAATAGACAATAATGAGTATATCCATTATTCAATTAAGTGTGATAGTTTTTTTTATAGGGCTATGCGGAGTAGTATTACTAAAAGGTAACTTTTTAGTTATACTAATGTCTTTGGGAGCTCATTTTGTTAAGTGTAAATATCTTAATGATATATTTTTCGGTGCATCTAGATGATATTTGGGGAGAGGTAGCTTTTATATATATATTAACTGTTGGCTGCTGGAGAAAGTGCTATTGCATTAGGTATCATTGTAGCTAGTTATCGTCTTCGAGGTGATCTTTGATATGGCATTATATTCAATAATGAAAACATAAAAAATGAAAAGGATAATATTTTTTTTTAATAATAAGTTGTTGCGAAACCTATTATCTAGGATAAACGTATTGCCATGGGAATATTTTTCCATGATATTTCTTACTCCAACTGCAGCCTTGCGAAATATGCCAGATATTTTTGGTTTATTTGAACCTGTTCCTTTAAGTTATGTACAAATTATAATAAAAATAATTTTTTTAACAATTATCTTTTTACCGCTGTTAGCTGCTTTTAGTAACGGGTTATCGTAATTTGCTTAGTCCGCAAACAAAAGAAACCGCAACTTTTTCTATAAAAGTTACTACTAATTCTCTTCTTATTTGCTGTATACTTTCAATTATTTTATTTTTGTCATATCTTTATTTGCCTGCACAAATGGTGTTTCCAATTGAGATTTATGGCTGGAAATGGATTGTTGTGGAACGTTCTGGTATAATTAATGTAAATACATATTTTGACCTCTTTGTTAGCGAATATTCCTACTGAATATAAAACCGAATTGCTGGTAAGAACAGCCTTACTTTCAATATCTTGGTCATTTGTATTAGATGCATTGTCACTTGGTTATGTTGTTTGTGGTTACTATTATATCTTTTCTTGTGCACATATATTCGCGTGAATATATGAAGGAAGATATAAACATAGGTCGGTTCTTTACTTAACTTATCTTTATTTACCTTTTTTATGTTATTTTTAGTGACTAGTGGTAATTTTTTACAAATTTTTTTGGGGTGGGAAGGCGTCGGGTTATGCTCATATCTATTGATTAATTTTTGGCATACACGTTATCAAGCTAACAAGTCTGCTTATTAAAGCGATTGTTGTCAACCGTATAGGAGACGCAGCATTATGTTTGGCAATAATAATTATATTGTATACTTTTGGTACTTTGGGATGTGTCAATTATTAATTATTTATTAACGAATCATAACGGGTTTTTTGATAAGTTAACACTTTTAGGTGGTTATAGTTTTAGAGCTGTTGGATATAATCGCATTATTTCTTTTTATAGGTGCTGTTGGTAAATCGGCACAATTAGGGTTACATACGTG
>DASQMK010000453.1:0-3229 GCA_035645575.1 Metabacillus sp. | reverse complement strand
TCATCTCGCTCGTGTGATACCTCTACCGTACCGTTAAACTTCCCGTGTACTGTGTCATACTTAATAAGGTGTGCCAATGTTTCAGCAGGATAGCTCGCGTTAATGGCAACGACTTGGAATACGCTTTCTTTTATTGCTTGACGAAATACCATTCTTCCAATACGTCCAAACCCGTTAATAGCAACATTAATCATACTAACAAGTCCCCCTCAACCAATTATGTTATGCTATTTATTCTTTATTTCTCGATATAGTATAACATATTAAAAGAAAATTTCATTATAATTTTTACTTTTATTAATTACATATTTTTAACTAAAGAACGTTTTATTTCTAACCAAAGTATTCTAAATGGTCTTCACACTAATGATGTACAGCTATTTGTAATTTCTAAGACATCAGGAGCAATGATAACTTCTTCATTTGTTGGAATAATAATCACCTTTACTGGAGAATACGGATAGCTAATAAACCTTTCTTCACCATGAACCTGATTTAGTACAGGATCCCAATAAACACCCATGAATTCTAGACCACTTAATACTCTTGAACGAATAATGTCACTGTTTCCCCAATTCCAGCAGTAAAGATAATAGCATCTACCCCAGACATTTGTGCTGCGTATGAACCAATATATTTATGAATTCTACTAGCGAATACTTCAAGAGCTGTTTCTGCACGCGCATTTCCCTCTTCAGCGGCTTGTTCGATGTCACGAAGATCACTTGATAATCCTGAAATACCCACAATACACCACTTTTTTTATTTAAAATAGCTGCATGGTCTGAAATGTCTACTGTTTCTTTTACTTTTTCTCCATTCACTAAAATAGTGAATACTCCCTTTTCTAAACCGATACGTTCAACTAACCCAGCTGTAAGTACTTCTTCATTCGACATTTCAAATAATTGGAATTTCAAAGAAGAGCTTCCTGCATTTGATAGCTATTATTTTTGACATGATCATTTACTCCTTTTTATATAAACCATTTCATTTTTTAGATACCTATTAGACATCCTGAATATACTAAAAAATCCCCTTAATACTAGATAAACGAATAGAGATGGCATTTTGCTTTTCGTTTATTACATTAATGGTCTGATTGTAATCATTAAGTTTAAATACTCGACCTTTGCATGTTTTAAGAGATCCATTCTGAAAATAAATAATGGTAACAAAGCTGTTTTTGTTTTTAGTTAATCCTTTTAAAATCATCTATCTATCTCCTCAATCACTAAAGTCATATATGGAAAGGGGATTTATTCTATTAACTAGTTAAGCAAGATGACATGAATAAATATGCCCCCTACCAATTCGTAAACTAATCTTGAACATACCATTCATTAGACTTATAGATTCCAAGTTTAAAGTTTTGAATGAAATAAACATTTTACTCACAATTAACGTGAAAGAGGCTTATCTTATTACTGAAAATGTCTCCAAGTCCACGGACAGTGTTTCCATATGAGATAGCGGCAACTACATTTCCTTTATCCTTTTAACTCAATAACTTCATTAAAAGTGTTGCCATGATTACTGTAGCAGCACCACCAAGTCTTGTTGCTACTTGGGCAAATGGCATTAATGACATTCTATTAGAGGCAGACAAAATGGCTACATCCCCTGTTCCCCCTAATCCGCTATGACACCCTGTTACAATAGCTGATTCAACCGGATGCATATTTAAGAACTTCCCAACAAAATAACCGGTCCCAACCATTGCAATGACAACAGACATACAAACAACCACATAAGCAGGAGTTACAATTTTCACAACATCCTCTAATGGAATAAACAGCATTCCTAAACCAACCATTAGCGGCCAAGTTAAACCGGTTGAAACAAATTTATATAGATGAAATGCACCCTGTTCCATTTTTTGGGGCATTAGCTGAAGGCATTTAACCAATGTAGCAGCCACAATCATTAAAACTGGACCCGGTATACCTAAAAACATATGAGCAAATTGACCGAAGATAAAAAAACCACAGGCAAGTAATAAACCTGCATCCATTAATGAAAAATCGACAGGCGCATTTATATTCATATTCTCATTGTTCATCTCTTTTACGCCATCTTTTGATTTGACTAATAGCCATTTCCAGTAAGCTCTGGCTTTCTTTCACCTAAGTTTTTCATTAAACCTGCACATATAACCGCGACGATATTACCAATGACTGCTGCAGGAATCATTTGAGATACATACGTTTCAGGTGATCCACCTAAAATTTGCGAGTATGCTAGAGATAATGGAAGAATTCCTTCACCAACTCCTCCACCAATAATAGGAACAATGATATAGAAAAAGGTATGCTTCAATTCATATCCAAAAAGTGCTCCAACTGATATACCAGTAACAATAGATGCTATAGTTCCGAGAACAAGCGGTATAAACATTTTTGAAAAACCTTGAATTAAGACTCTGCGATTCATTCCCAATATACTTCCAGCTACTAAAACAGAAATATACAAATAAAGAAAGTTAGACGTTTTTATTAATGTTGTTACCGCTTCCACCGAAGCCGAATTAAAGATATTAAAAAAAACAAGAACAGATGGGACTAGTAGAGCTAATATAGCAGGTCCGCCAATGTCTTTTAAAATAGGAATCTTCATCCCAAGGTCCCCTAGTAAAATCCCAAGCACCATAATAACTGTAAATCCTCCGATCATGTCTGGAGGTAGTTGATTATAAACAGATGTACCATAAACAATTGCGGCTAATACTAAATAAAGTGGTAACGGGATAACTCCTACTTTTATTTGTTTAAGCTTTGTAAGAAACCCCTATTTTTCATCTTCATGTTGAAGCGTTTCCAATTTTCTTGCTGTTTCCATGATTATTCCTCCTTACAACTTCTGTATGTATAGAATAGTTGTAACGTTTCCAAAAAAATAGTTTATGAAATTTATAATATTGTTTTTGACAATAAAAAAAGTAAGCGACAAAAAGTTGCTTACAAAAATGTTAGTTTAATGATTTCCTGTTTTCTTCAAAAATTCAAAACTCTTTTTTTGTATTTATCACCTGTTTTAATATAAAGAGCCTCAATCTCTAAAACACCTTTTTAGTTTCAAATTCTATTAATCTTGTTTCTTTTAAAAATAACTATTGCTAATTTGATCCAACTGATTTATGTATGTAATGTATTAAAATGATGTTCTCTTTATCTTGCTGAAAAGTAAATTATTTCTTTTGGCACCTCTGTATCCACCACACGCCAGGCTG
>DASQMK010000452.1:0-4350 GCA_035645575.1 Metabacillus sp. | reverse complement strand
TCTATCAGCAAAAAGAGCTACTTCAGTCAGAATTCTATTATCATCTATTTTTCCTGATACGAATTCTGATACACGTTTGGTTATTCGCTCACGGTAATTTTCTACAACGGTTGGAGCAAATTTTTCCAGCTGATGATTAATCTGACTGAGCGATGTTAATCTTTGGTTTAAATCAGCAACTAATTGCTCACCTTCAACATTTCTCATTGTTGATAATTCCTTAACCGCTTCGTTAACCAGCTCTAAAATACCATTTTCATAAGCATGACTAGACATTGCTTGTTCTTGTACATCGATAGCACCGTCTAAAGCAAGTATATGATGTAATGAAAGTTGATCATTCATTGAAAAACGCTTTTTTATTTGTTGAAGGGAAGAAATATATTGATCTAATAAACTCCAATCAACCTGTATCGATTTTGTTGTAAGAAATTCTCCTTCAACATTAAGATATACCTCAATACGACCTCGGCTTATGGACTTTGATATGAGCTTTTTAATTTTATCTTCCATATTCGTAAGCTGTTTTGGCATTTTTAACTGAATATCTAAAAAACGATGATTAACAGATTTCATTTCTACTGTAAAAAAACAGGAATGAACATGCCCACTAGCACGGCCAAAGCCAGTCATACTTCGAACCATTATGTATCACTCTCTTTCTAAAAAAAGCGGAAGCATCTTGTTTGATATATATAAAATAGCATGTAAGATGGCAAACAAGCAAAGGGGATGACTTTTTGGGTCACCCCCTTTAAGGATTATATCATAGTCTTTTAGCTTTTTCTTGTTAAAAGTGATCCTGCAAGTAAAAAAGTTGGAATCGCTGATAGTCCCAGGATTAACAACCAATCTCGAGCTAATATCGGAAGCGTATGGAAAATCGGTTGTAACGGCGGGTAGTAGATCACGACAAGCATGAGTAAGATTGACGAAATTACCGCACCAATTAAGTACAAATTGCCAAATGGATTTCGTTCAAAAATTGACTTTTCACTTCGACAATCAAAAACATGAATTAATTGTGCCATAACCAATGTTGCAAAAGCAATGGTTTGAGCATAAGCAAGTTCATCTGGATTTCGATAATAGACAATCATAAACGCCGCTAATGTGACGATTCCAATGAGGAATCCACGAGATACAACCTTCCATCCTAACCCTCTAGCAAAAACCCCTTCTTTAGGATGTCTCGGTTTCCGCTTCATTAGATCCCCTTCAGGCTTATCTAATCCTAACGCCATAGCAGGAAGACCATCTGTTACTAAATTGACCCAAAGGATTTGAATAGGAACTAAAGGTAAAGGCAGTGCTAATAACATAGCGAAAAGCATCACCAAAATTTCTCCAACATTAGATGCGAGTAGATATCGAATAAACTTACGAATATTTTCGTAAATATTTCTGCCTTCTTTAATAGCTGATTTTATTGTCGCAAAGTTATCATCTACTAATACTAATGAGGATGCTTCCTTTGCCACATCTGTACCGGTAATCCCCATAGAAATTCCAATATCTGCAGCCTTTATTGCTGGTGCATCATTGACACCATCACCCGTCATGGCGACAATATGACCTCTGTTTTGAAGTGCTTTTACAATTTTCAGCTTATGTTCAGGCGAAACTCGTGCAAACACATATACGTCATCTACAATATCCTCTAACTCTTTAACAGAAAGGTTTGATAGTTCTTTTCCTTCCATCACTTTTCCGTTTTGAGGCAGGATATTAAGTTGTTGGGCAATTGCCTTTGCTGTAATAATATGATCTCCAGTAATCATCACAGTTTTGATTCCTGCGTCACGGCATTCTTTAACAGCTTGTTTTACCTCAGGCCGAGGTGGATCAATCATTCCTTGTAAGCCTATAAATACTAAGTCTCTTTCTGCTTCATAGCTTGTATTTATTTTTTCTGTGGACTTAAGCGGCTTAAAGGCAACGGCAATTGTACGTAATGCTTGAGATGCTAGTGATTCAATTGCTTGTTTTACTTTAGCCTCGTATTTACTATCAAAATTCTCCTGCCGTTCATTCCATAAGATATATTTTGAAATACCTGCTAAAACATCTGGTGCTCCTTTTGTCACGACAAATCGATTTCCCGATTTATCACGAACAACCACACTCATCATTTTTCTTGCTGAATCAAAAGGAAATTCTTCAATTACTTCAAAATTTTTCAGTAATGATTCTTTTCGTAACCCCGCTTTCATTGCAGCAACTAATAGAGCTCCTTCAGTAGGGTCACCATCAAGTTGGTATTGTCCATCATTCTCTTTAATTAAAGCTGTATTACATAAAGAACCAAAGGTTAAGATTTGTTGCAAGGTTTTTGTTTTTGTTACTTCAACAGCCTCGCCATTTCGCAAAAATTCTCCATGAGGATGATATCCTGTTCCCGTAACATTCCAAACTTGATCTCCAGACCATACATGTGTAACTGTCATTTTATTTTGTGTCATTGTACCTGTTTTATCTGAACAGATAACAGAGGCACATCCTAACGTTTCGACAGCAGGTAATTTTCGTACGATGGATTTTTGCTTAATCATTCTCTGAACACCAAGAGATAGGGCCACTGTTACAATCGCTGGAAGTCCTTCTGGAATGGCGGCTACTGCTAATGATACTCCAGCTAAAAACATGTTATATAGATCATGTCCTTGAAGTACGCCAATACTGACAACAAGTAAAGTTAAAAACAGTGCAACAACAATCAATATTTTCCCCAATTGCTCTAAACGCCTTTGAAGTGGTGTCTCCATTGCTTCAGCATTCTGAAGAAGATCAGCAATTTGCCCCATCGCCGTATTCATTCCTGTTCCAATGACAACCCCAATACCAGACCCTCTTGTAACTAGTGTTCCCATGAAAACCATGTTTGTTAAATCACCAAGGCCAACATTTTCTCCCGCTATAGGCTGGGTTGATTTTTGAACAGGCAGGGATTCTCCTGTAAGAGCTGATTCTTCTAACTCTAAACTCTTCGTATCTATTAATCTCATATCAGCCCCAATTCGGTCACCGCTTGTAAACTTAACGATATCACCAGGAACTAGTTCCTTTGAGAGAATTTTTTCCCACTTTCCTTCACGTAATACTGTTACCTGTGGAGCAGATAGCTCCTTCAACGCTTCTAAGGATCGCTCAGCACGCCTCTCCTGAAAAAAACCTAAAACACCATTCACAATTACAATGGCTATGATCGCAATGGCATCAATATATTCACCTAAAAGTCCAGAAATTAATGTTGCTGCTAATAAAACAAGCACCATAAAGTCTTTAAATTGATTAAGAAATATAATCATAGCTGAAGGTCGGTCAGCTTCTTTCAATTCATTTAATCCAAACTTCTCCGTTCTCTTTTGAACCTCCTTAGTCGTTAATCCAACATCACGATCTGAATGAATTGTATCCATTACTTCGTCTGATCTCATTTCATGCCACTTCATGAATCACCTACACACCCCTTTTAAAACGAAGATTTTCACTTGCAAGGATTCTTTTTTTCTTTGAATGACCTTGTAGTTGCCAAGCCTATAAGACAATTTATTCAGACTCGTCCTAAAACATGCTATAATCATGTAGAAAAGTTATGAACCCTAGCTATTCAAGGACTGTAAATAGTAGGATCTACATGTTCGTAACAAGTTATATCAACATTATGCCTATTAACAGAAGGAGTTATCGCCATGTCATTTGATGGTCTATTTACATATACAATTACAGAGGAATTGAAAAAATCCCTTATAAATGGAAAAATTACAAAAATACATCAACCATACAAATACGACCTTATTTTTCAGGTGAGATCTGGAGGGAAAAATTATAAACTTTTCCTTTCGGCACATCCTAGTTATGCTCGGCTTCATTTAACGAACGAAAGCTATGAAAACCCTAGCGAACCTCCAATGTTTTGTATGCTGCTTAGAAAGCATTTAGAAGGCGGTGTAATTGAACGTATTGACCAACCTGGCTTAGAAAGAATCGTGATCATAGATGTGAGAAGTCGTAATGAGCTAGGTGATGTGACTGTTAAGCGTTTAATGATCGAAATCATGGGGAGACATAGTAATATTATATTAGTCGATAAAGAACGGGATATGATACTGGATAGTGTAAAGCATCTATCACCAGCAGTTAATCGACACAGAACGGTATTACCAGGTCAAACCTATGTTTTACCACCAGACCAGGGAAAAGCAAATCCATTTGAAGCGGACGAAGAGCTTTTACTCAGGAAACTGGATTTTAATTCAGGGAAAATCGATCAACAGATTGTCCAGCATTTTTCTGGTATTTCTCCATTATTTGCTCGTGAAGTCACTCATCGTGCTGGTCTTATAAACC
>DASQMK010000451.1:0-6645 GCA_035645575.1 Metabacillus sp. | reverse complement strand
TATAGGGAGGCTTGTTTCTCTTGCAAAATAAACCCAAAATAGGTTCAGCGGAATTTGGAGCAGTATGGATGACATATCATAAAAAAACAATGATATTAAGAATGTTGGAGCATTTTATTCAAACATCGGATGATAAGAAAGCAAAACAATTATTATTAGGGCTTCATGAAAAACTTTTTTCAAAAGTGAAAAAGTTGGAAGAAATCATTCAAAAGAAAAAGCAGTTGTTCCCATTGCATTTACGAGCGAAGATATTCATTTAGATGCTCCACCATTATTTATTGGTGGATTTGATATCCTCTTCAGTCGAATTTTAAAAGAAATTAGCTTAGGTATGTACACACTACATGTTATATTATCCACTCGTGAAGACATTATTAAGCTTTATAAGGAGCTAACTGATTTATCACAAACATATTATGCACTTTTTACAGAATATCTCTTAGAAAAAGGGAATCTTCCACAACCAATTACAACAACCTTGCCAAAAGCAAGTAGTTTTATTACAAATAAAAACTATTTAAAGGGAACAAATTTGTTCGGTGAAAAGAGCTTTCAAAAAGTGTGATTTCAGAAATAGAGAAAATTCTACTTGAAAATGATATTCAACCTCCGATTCCATCAAAAGGATCCATAACAAATTCTGAAGTCGCTCCTTTTTCTGAGAAGCTTATGATGTATTGTGCACACCTTTTATGTAATTTCAGTATTGGAGCAGCAGGTTTTGGTACTGGATTTAGCTTACGTAGGGACTTAAATGTGAAGTTTGGTATATTTGGTAAGGATACATATGAATACATGAGGGAAGGAATTTCAATCATGATTTCAAAAGGGTGGTTGGAGGAACCTCCAAAAATGGATGTTTGATCTCAGTTTTATTTACAAAGGCACAAATTGATGTGCCCTTTTTTTATTTAATATAGTTGTGCACATAAAAGTTATTTAGCAACTGTTTTCCCGAATGATTGAAAATTTCTATTGCGAAAGCAATTTATTGACCAGTTATGATAACTTATATAACGAAATCGTTTCCATAATTACTCTTTCCGTATTATGATAGAAACTAGAAATGGTGTGAATAAAACGGATGATTTCCGGTAATATAGTAACGCCTGCAATTGGTAAGGAGGCAGTAATGATCGTTACAATTAAAGATGTTGCAAAAAGAGCGAATGTAGCACCTTCAACGGTGTCAAGGGTTATTGCAAATAGCCCGCGAATAAGTGAACAAACAAAGAAAAGAGTTCGAGAGGTGATGGAGGAATTGGGGTATCATCCAAACTTTCAAGCCCGCAGTTTAGCAGCCAAAAGCACGCAAGCGATTGGTGTAATCATGCCGAACTCTGCTTATCATGCGTTTCAAAATCCTTTCTTCCCAGAAGTATTAAGAGGGATTAGTACGAGTGCACATGCTAATAAATATGGAATTTATCTTTCAACAGGTTCGACTGAAGATGAAATCTATAATGAAGTGATTTCTATGGTACAAGGTCGTCGAGTAGATGGAATTGTTCTTTTATATTCAAGAGTGAACGATAAGACCATGAATTTTTTGCAGAAATCTAATTTTCCATTTGTTGTTGTTGGCAGACCTTATGAGAATGAAGAACGCATATCATTTGTTGATAATGATAATATATACAGTACAAAACTAGTGACGAATTACCTCATTCAACTTGGTCATCGCAACATTGCGTTTGTAGGAGGAAGCCTACACTTTGTCGTAACAATTGATCGACTTAATGGATATAAGCTTGCATTAAAAGAAGCAGATATCCCCTTTAATGAAGAATATATTGTTCATGAGGAATATATTAAGGAGAATGGAAGAGAAGCGATCCATTCTCTTATGTCATTACCATCACCTCCAACCGCACTTGTGACACAGGATGATTTAATTGCTTATGAAATGATCAGTCATTTAGAGGAAATCAACATTCGAGTTCCAGAAGATATGTCGATTGTTAGTTTTAATAACCTGATGCTGTCTGAGCATTCCAAACCGCCGATTACCTCTGTTGATATATGTATCTATCAACTAGGGTTTGAAGCAACGAATTGCTTAATTGAGAAAATAAAGATACCAGATACACTTCCTAAGAGGATAACAATCCCAACAAAATTTATCGAACGAAAGTCATGTGAGCAAAAGATAAGCATTTGAGGGGGAAAAAGGATAACGGATTTAAATGTATTTCTTGCAAAACATTTTCATCTTTTATCCTTTTATTTTGTCTGCCCCTATATGAGATTAAAGCTTACGTACTCACATAAGTGGGTATAATGCTAAGGAAAACAATGAATATATGAAATAAGAGAGGACGAAATATGAAGAAAATCTGGTGGAAAGAAGCAGTTGCCTATCAAGTTTATCCAAGAAGCTTTATGGATTCAAATGGGGACGGAATTGGTGATCTTCAGGGAATGATTTCAAAATTAGATTATATCAAAGACCTAGGGATTGATGTGATTTGGATCTGTCCAATGTATAAATCCCCTAATGATGATAATGGCTATGACATTAGTGATTACCAGGACATTATGGATGAATTTGGAACGATGGCTGATTTTGATCAATTGCTTGAAGAAGTTCATAATCGAGGCATGAGGTTAATTATTGACTTAGTGATTAATCATACAAGTGATGAACATCCATGGTTCATTGAATCGCGGTCTGCAAGGGATAACGAAAAACGCGACTGGTATATTTGGCGGGACGGAGTAGATGGAAAAGAACCAAACAATTGGGAAAGTATCTTTAGCGGCTCCGCTTGGGAATATGATGAGAAAACAGACCAGTACTATATGCATATCTTTTCAACCAAACAGCCTGATCTAAACTGGAAGAACCCAAATGTACGTCATGCCTTGTACAGTATGATTAATTGGTGGCTTGATAAAGGAATTGATGGCTTCCGTGTTGATGCAATTAGTCATATTAATAAAGAAGAGGGCTTAGAGGATATGCCCAATCCATATGGCTTAAAATATGTTCCATCATTTGATAAACATATGAATGTAAAGGGAATCCACAACTATCTATCAGAATTAAAAGAAGAGACCTTTTCAAAATACGACATTATGACGGTTGGGGAAGCAAATGGAGTGAAAGTAGAGGATGAAGAGGATCTGGATCAATGGGTTGGAACAGAGAACGGGAAATTTAATATGGTGTTTCAATTTGAACATTTAGCATTGTGGAATGTATCGAAGGAAAATAAACTAGACATTCTAGGATTAAAAAGGGTATTAACAAAATGGCAAAAAACCTTAGAAAATAAAGGGTGGAATGCCTTATTTATTGAAAATCATGATCAGCCTCGCCGAGTATCAACATGGGGAAATGATCAGGAATATTGGTATGAAAGTGCTACAGCATTAGCTGCCATGTACTTCTTGATGCAAGGTACTCCGTTTATTTATCAAGGCCAAGAGATTGGTATGACAAATGTTAAATTTGATACAATTGACGAGTATAATGATGTTGCCGATAAGAATATGTACCGCATTAAACGTGCTGAAGGAGTACCCCATGAAGAAATCATGGAAATCATCTGGGCAGCAAGTCGTGATAATTCAAGAACACCAATGCAGTGGTCCGCAGAACCAAATGCAGGCTTTACAACAGGGAAACCTTGGCTAGGTGTTAACGATAACTATAAAACGATTAATGTTGAAAACCAATTACAGGATGAGGGTTCGATTCTTCATTTCTATAAAAAAATGATTAAACTAAAAAAAGAACATGACATCTTTACCTATGGTTCATACGATTTAATTTTAGAGGAGCATCCTCAAATTTATGCGTATACGCGTGCGCTGGACAAAGAAAAAGTAGTCGTTATGACAAATTTGACAGATGAACAAGCAATATTGGAAAGCGATTTTGATTTTTCAGTAGCTGCTAAAGATTTATGGTTGGCAAATTATGAAGTAGAGGATCATGAACCTGTAAAAAGCCTTGTGTTAAAACCATTTGAAACAAGAGTATATACAGTTAGGTAATAAGTAGAGGGTGTATCACTTTATTGTAATATGCCCTTTTATCATTTTTTGTTTAAAGGGGGCTTGTAAAAACTAATCCTGTTAGTTTATTATAAAACTAACAGGATTAGTTTTTAGGCTAACGATAATAAAGGGGAGATTGAGATGAAAGTGACAAGAAAGGGGAAATTATACCAATTAACCTTTTTACCCGGTTTTTTTCCGGTGAATTGTTATCTTGTGGAGGAAGTGGATGGCCTTACTTTAATTGATACAGGAATCCCAAATAGTTTTAAAGGGATTGTAAAGGTTATAAATGAAATAGGGAAGCCATTAAAAAATATTATGCTTACACATGCGCATGGCGATCATGTTGGCTCTCTTGTTGAGCTACATTCAGCATTTCCAAAAGTGCCGATTTCAATATCGGCAAGGGATAGCAGGTTATTAAAAGGGGATGTGGGGCTTGAACCTCACGAGCAGCAAACACCTATTAAAGGTGGTATCCCCAAAAACATCAATTTACAACCAGATCAGATATTACACGAAGGTGATCAAATTGATTCTCTCGTTGTCATTGCAACACCAGGTCATACTCCAGGGTCGATTTCTTTTTTTGATACAAGAGATCATATGATTATTGCCGGAGATGCCATGCAAACAAGGGGAGGGATAGCGGTAAGCGGGCAGCTTCAACCATTTTTTCCATTTCCGGCAATGGCAACATGGAATAAAGAACTTGCCCTAGAAAGTGTGAGGAAAATCATCGAACTTGAACCAACATTACTTGCTGTTGGTCATGGAGAGATGATCGTGAGCCCACAAGCGGCTATCCAACGAGCAATTGAGCAGGCTGATAGAAAATTAAGAAAGTAGGAAGTGAATTTTTATATGCCAAGAATAGGATTAGATTTGAAGACAATTTTACAAGCAGCGACTGTATTAGCCGATAAGGAAGGATTAGATGCAGTTACATTAGCATCATTAGCCAAAAAGCTAAATATACGCCCACCTTCTTTATACAATCATGTTGAAGGACTGGGAGGATTACGAAAAAAATTAGCTGTACACGGATTGGAAGTTTTATATGATCGTTTGGCAAAAGCTTCAATTGGGAAGTCAAAGGATGAGGCTGTTCATTCCTTGTCAGATGCTTATATTGAATTTGCCCGAGAACATCCGGGAATCTATGAGCTTACTTTGCACTCATCAGATCAAGAAGACCAAGAGCTTCAACGAGTTAGTCGCAAAATTGTTGAATTAATTGTTCAAATCTTAAGTGGATACGGATTAGAAGACGATGAAAGTATTCATGCTGTAAGAGGGCTGCGAAGTATTCTTCATGGCTTTTCATCCCTAGAGCAAAAAGGTGGCTTTGGACTGCCGCTTAATACTGATAAAAGCTTGCATTTACTCATTGATAGCTATCTGGCTGGTATTCATAAGATGAAGCAAAAGTAGATAGCTAGACATAAGGGATGGGAGAAATGGTTTTATTAAAAGGTTTCAATCTAGGGGGTACGCTTTTTATTAGAAATTTGTGCTATAGTTGCATTTGGTTATTGGGGGTTTAAAACATTCCAAGGTATATTTCTAAAGATACTGTTAGGAATCGGAACTCCATTGTTTGTTGCGATTGTCTGGGGAATGTTCGGTTCACCTGGGGCAACTTACAGATTGGATGCTCCGTTTAGGTTAGGACTTGAAATTCTTATCAATGGGACAGCAGCATTAGCGTTGTATGCTTCTGGGAAGGAATCGTTGACTCTGAAGTTTGTCATAATTGTCGTTTTCAATAAACTTCTTATAATTGTTTGGGAGCAGTGAGGTTTATTTGGCGTGTATAATATCTGTCGGTTTATGCCGGAATTTATCTAATCGAAAAATAAATTTACTGAATCGAAAATAAATTCCTACAATCGCAAATAAACCACTCATCCAACTCAAAGGGACACGCTCAAAAATGTGAGAGTGCCCCTTTTCACTCAATCCTACCTTCTGCAAAATCATAAACAGCTGTGATAACATAAAAGCAACGAAAAATGTTGAACCATTTGATTCGACATGAGAGGAAGTTACAATGAAACAACATGATTTCACAAGTGGAAGCATCATGAAGCAGGTTTGGGTGTTTTCATTACCAATTATGCTTACTAATTTATTGCAAATCTCCTATCAATTTATTGACAGCCTATGGGTCGGGAATTTATTAGGCGCCAATGCACTAGGTGCAATAGCTGTTTCAAGTACAGTCATCTTTACGATCTTATCATTTATTATCGGCATTAATAATGCAACACTCACCATTTTATCGCAACAAAAAGGCAAGCAAAATGAAACAGGATTAAAAAATTATCTTAATGCCTTTGTTGTTGTGCTAACAGCTTTATCTGCGTTGTTAGGGGTTGCTGGATATTTTTTATCAGAACAGATTTTAATTTGGATGGCCACTCCTAAAGCGATGATTCCTGGTGCTACAGCGTATTTACAAATAAATTTTATAGGAATTCTTTTTTTATTTGGCTATAACTTTATTAGCACTGTCCTTAGAGCGTTAGGAAACAGTAAGACACCAATACGTTATGTCATGATAGCAGTGATCATAAATGCAATTTTAGATCCGCTATTAATCTACGTATTCGACCTCGGAATTGCTGGTGC
>DASQMK010000450.1:0-2810 GCA_035645575.1 Metabacillus sp. | reverse complement strand
TCCGCCGCTAATCTTTGGGAGCAAGCTCCCTCAGATTCGCTCGACTTGCATGTATTAGGCACGCCGCCAGCGTTCGTCCTGAGCCAGGATCAAACTCTCCAATAAAGTGTTTGATATAGCTCATAAAAATTTTGTACTATACAGTACGTTTTTGTTAATCGAAATTAACGTTGGCACGCTTGGTTTTGTTTAGTTTTCAAAGATCATTTTCCAGCTCTTAACGACTAGGTATTTATCATACCATTTACAAACTCTAAAGTCAACTATATTTAAAAATTATTTTTCTAATATAGTATTTTGTGTCGGCATCGTTTCATCCAGAAACTAATAATATAATATAATTAGCATTAAGTCAACCATCTAAATCATTTTTTTGAATAATATTTCTCTCCTTATCTGTGAATACTCTTGATCTAGTTAAAAACCTCTTGCCTTCAGGTCCTTCTAATGAAAACATCCCTCCTTTCCCATCAACAATATCAATAATAAGCTGAGTGTGTTTCCAATACTCATACTGTGCTTTTGAAATATAAAAGGGGCAATTATTTAAATATCCTAGTAAAATATCTTGTTCTCCGATCAATATTTCACCTATCTGATAACACATTGGTGAACTGCCATCACAACATCCTCCTGATTGATGAAACATTAATGGACCATGTTTATCTTTTAGAAAATCTATAAATTCTGAAGCCTGTTGAGTACATAATACTTTTTCGATCTTTTTCATAAGCTTTACTCCTCGTAAATTAAGATGACTTCTGTATCGACGAAGAATACAGAAGTCATACTCATATATTAAAAGAAACCTAATTTTGTTGCACTGTAACTAACTAACATATTTTTTGTTTGTTGATAATGACTTAACATCATTCGATGATTTTCTCTACCTATACCTGACATCTTATATCCACCGAATGCTGCATGAGCTGGATATGCATGATAACAATTAGTCCAAACACGACCTGCCTCAATGCCCCTGCCAAATCTATAAGCTGTATTTATATCCCTAGACCAAACACCAGCTCCTAGTCCATATAATGTATCATTTGCAATTTCTAATGCATCCTCTTGATTCTTAAAGGAAGTAACTGAGACAACAGGGCCAAATATTTCTTCTTGGAAAATTCTCATCTTGTTATTTCCTTTGAAAACTGTCGGTTTGACATAGTATCCTCCGCTAAGATCACCTGCTAAAAAATTTCTTTCTCCACCTGTAAGTAATTGAGCTCCCTCTTGTTTGCCAATATCTATATATGAAAGGATTTTTTCTAATTGTTCAGTCGATGCTTGAGCACCGATCATTGTATTAGTGTCCAATGGATTTCCTTGGGTTATCTCATTAACACGTTTTAATACTATATCCATAAAATCATCATAGATTGATTCTTGAATCAGGGCACGGGAAGGACATGTACATACTTCACCCTGGTTTAGCGCAAACATAACGAATCCTTCTATTGCCTTGTCTAAGAAATCATCATTTTGATCCATTACATTTTCAAAGAAAATATTTGGAGATTTCCCTCCTAGTTCGAGGGTTACTGGAATTAAGTTTTGGGAAGCATACTGCATAATAAGTCTTCCAGTTGTTGTTTCTCCTGTAAAAGCAACCTTAGCTACTCGATTACTTGTTGCAAGCGGTTTACCGGCTTCCACTCCAAAACCATTTACAATATTAACTACTCCTTTAGGAAGAAGGTCAGCTATTAACTCCATCACAACCAAAATACTTGCTGGTGTTTGCTCAGCAGGTTTTAACACAACACAATTTCCTGCAGCAAGAGCAGGAGCTAATTTCCATGTAGCCATTAAAATTGGAAAGTTCCATGGAATAATTTGTCCGACGACACCAAGTGGTTCATTAAAGTGATAAGCGACAGTGTCATTATCTATCTCGCTAATACTTCCTTCTTGAGATCGAATGCATCCAGCAAAATATCTAAAATGATCAACTGTTAATGGTATATCAGCATTTAGCGTTTCTCTTACTGGTTTTCCATTATCCCATGTTTCTGCTACCGCAATCATTTCTAAGTTCTGTTCAATTCTATCTGCAATTTTATTTAATATATTTGCTCTTTCAGCAACAGTTGTTTTACCCCAAGCAGTCTTTGCTGCATGAGCTGCATCAAGAGCAAGTTCTATATCTTCTTTAGAAGAACGTGCAACTTCACAAAACACTTGTCCAGTCACTGGAGAAATATTATCAAAGTATTCACCTTTTACAGGTGGTACCCATTCTCCATTAATAAAGTTTTCATACCTAGATTTGAACTCTACTTTAGCTCCTTTTGTACCCGGTTGTGCGTAAATCATTTTTATCCCCCACTTTTTACATAATGATAGTTAGAACAGAAATGGTGTTTCGTTCTTGTATGTATACTCAATCTATCTGTATATATTTACTAAAGAGGGATAAAAAATATTACTACTATTTTTATCATTTCTTAATTGTAGTAGCATGTAATATAAAACTGTGAAGCATTTCTAGGTTTCTAATATTAGTCTTTTGTGTATCCATTGAATAATCTTTCAACACTTATCAGGAGTCTATCAACTTTGCTGTTAAATCAATCAACTTTTTACGATAATCTTTCAAGTTTGTTAAATAATCTATCAATCAACAAAACTTTATCTTTACCTCTGGCTTGTAGCTTAAATTTACATTCTTACGAACGCAAAAAAAGACCAGTATCTCTACTGATCTTTTTCTCTTCTTACCTGGCAACGTCCTACTCTCACAGGGGGAAACCCCCAACTACCATCGGCGCTGAAGAGCTTAACTTCCGTGTTCGGCATGGGAACGG
>DASQMK010000449.1:0-16250 GCA_035645575.1 Metabacillus sp. | reverse complement strand
AGTTTATTGACTGATCAAAAAAAATAATTTAATATGAATGTAAGTTAAACTAAATTAGTTTAGTTATTTAGTTTATGTATGCGCTTTAAATGATGTTTAATAGAATATTAGACTAATTCTGCTTCACAGGAGGTAACTACCCATGCAAAAGTTAAAATTAGGTTTTGCACCTACACGTCGATTTGTTTTTAGTAAAGAAGATGCACTTAAATACAAAAACTTAATTAGAGAAAAAATTGAAAGCTTTGGATTGGATATTGAGATAGTTGATTTAGAGGGTATTAACGAGGAAGGGCTATTACATGAACGACTTGAAGAGCCTGCCATCATCAGACGTTTTAGAGATGCTGAAGTGGATGCGTTGTTTTTCCCTCACTGTAACTTTGGGACTGAAGACATTGTTGCTCGTGTGGCAAAAGCAATTGGAAAACCGGTATTGCTTTGGGGCCCTAGAGATGAGGCGCCACTTGAAAATGGCATGCGCCTTCGTGATTCACAATGTGGAATCTTTGCAACAGGGAAGGTTTTAAGACGATTTAATGTAAAGTTCACTTATATTACGAACTGCCGCGTTGATGATCCAATCTTTGAAAGAGGTTTTAAGAATTTCATTGGTGCTGCAAATGTAGTTAAGCATTTTAATAGTTTAAGAATTTTACAGATTTCAACTCGACCTTCTGATTTTTGGTCAGTTATTTGTAACGAGGGTGAATTATTAGAGACATTTGGTATTCAAATTCATCCTATAACTCTAGATGAGTTAAAGAAAACAACGTTAAAAATAGAAAAGACGGATAGTCCAGAATTAGATGAGGCTATGAATTATATCAAGGAAAAGCTTGATTGGAGCTCAGTGACTGAAGAGGATGTTAGACGAATTGCATCATTAAAAGTAGCAATGAAACAGTTGGCTGAAGAAACAAGAAGTACAGCAATTGCAATCCAATGTTGGTCAACACTACAAGATATTATTGGTATCATGCCTTGCTTGGCAAATGCAATTCTAACAGATGAGCAAATTCCAGTTACCTGTGAAACAGATATCCATGGAGCGATAACATCGATTATGGTTCAAGCAGCAACATTAAATACACATCCAACATTCTTTGCAGACATTACTGTTCGTCATCCTGAGAATCCAAATGGTGAATTACTGTTCCATTGTGGAAACTTCCCTGTATCACTTAGTAAAGAAGAAAAACCAAAATTAAATAAACACTTCTTATTTGATGACCATTCACCAGGAACTCATGAAGGTGAAATTAAAGGCGGAGAAATGACTTTAGCTCGCTTTGATGGAGACCACGGTGAGTATTCCATCTTCCTAGGGAAAGCAAAAGGAATTGAAGGACCATTTACTAGAGGCTCATATGTATGGGTTGAGGTAAATGACTGGCCATTATGGGAAGAAAAACTAGTGAAAGGTCCATATATTCATCATTCAGTAGGAATTCATGCAAACGTAATTCCGGTACTTTTTGAAGCATGTGAATATATCCCTGGTTTAACACCAGACCCTGTTGATCCTACAGAGAATGAAATAAGAGCATGGTTACGCGGAAGTGATCTTAATAAATAAATTGTAGTTCCCAAGAATTCTAATACTGATTAAAAAAATGGGAGGTTCTTTAATATGGAAGAGATTACATTTTTAAAAAGAAAAGCAATAGAAATTAGAAAATCATTATTAACGATGATCTATGAGGCAAGAACAGGTCATACTGGTGGCTCGCTATCAAACACTGATATTTTAACCGTTCTTTATTATAAGATTATGAACATTGATCCTAACAATCCAAAATGGGAAAATCGTGATCGTTATGTACAGAGTAAAGGGCATTCTGTTGAATCTTTATGGGCAATTTTAGCCGATAAGGGCTTCTTTCCTAAAGAAGAACTGAAAACCTTTTCGAAATTTAATTCTAGGCTAATTGGGCATCCGAACAATAAAGTACCAGGCATCGAGATGAATACAGGATCATTGGGGCATGGTTTACCAATTTCTGTTGGGATGGCGTTAGCTGCTAAGATGGACGGAAAGTCTTACCGAGTTTATACATTGATGGGAGACGGAGAGCAGGCTGAGGGCTCTGTCTGGGAAGGTGCGATGGCAGCTTCTCAATATCAACTCGATAATTTAATCGCCATTATTGACCGAAATCGTCTGCAAATTACAAACAACACAGAAGATGTCATGGGTCTTGAACCACTTGGAGATAAATGGAGAAGTTTTGGGTGGGAAGTTGTTGAAGTAGACGGAAATGATGTGGAAGAACTAGTTAACGTGTTAAGTAATACTCCTAAAACCCCTGGAAAACCAACATTAGTCCTTGCTAATACAGTAAAAGGAAAAGGAATTACGTTTGCAGAAAATCAAGTAGGCTGGCATCACCGCGTTCCAACTGAAGAAGAATACAACCTAGCTATGGAGGAACTTTCAAAACAATTGGAGGTTTTAGCATGAAAAATGTTACAGTGAAAACAACAATAGGGAATAAAATAGCCAATCGCCAGGCAATTAGTGAAATATTATTAGAACTTGGTAAAAAAGATAGAGATCTATTAGTGTTAACAAGTGACTCGAGAGGTTCTGCTTCAATGGTACAGTTCGGAAAAGAATTGCCTGAACAAATTGTTGAGGTTGGAATTGCTGAACAGAATATTGTTGGTATGGCATCTGGATTGGCTCACTCTGGTAAAAAGCCGTTTGTTGCTTCACCAGCTTGTTTCTTAAGTATGAGGAGTATCGAACAAATTAAAGTAGATGTTGCCTATTCACAAACGAATGTAAAGTTAATAGGGATAAGCGGAGGAGTTAGTTATGGTGCACTTGGTATGTCACATCACTCTTTACAAGATTTAGCAGTAACACGTGCTATACCAGGTCTTGATGTTATGATGCCTGCAGATCGTCATGAAGCGAAGATGATGATTGAAGCGTTAGTTGAAAGTGACCGACCTGCCTATGTAAGAATTGGGCGTAATCCAGTAGAAGATTCCTATGTATCAGATGATTACAAATTTGAAATCGGTAAAGCGGTTACGATGAGAGATGGTAGTGATTTAACGATCATTGCTAGTGGAGAAACGGTTCGTGTAGCATTAGACTCTGCAGAAGCATTAGAACAAGAAGGAATTAACTGTAGAGTAATCAACATGCACACAATCAAACCTTTAGATGAAGAAGCTATTATTAGAGCAGCGCGTGAGACTGGAAAAATTATTACCATCGAAGAACACAGCATACATGGAGGTTTAGGCGCAGCTGTTGCTGAAGTGGTCATTCAACATCAACCGGTTCCTGTTAAAATCATTGGGATACCAGATGAACCTCCTATTACTGGGAATACCGCTGAAGTCTTTAAGCATTATGGGATTAGTGTGGATAATGTAAAAAATATCGCTTTGCAGTTGAATAACAATTAATCGAGGGATGGATATGATAACAAACTATATTCTTGCGATCGATCAAAGCACATCAGGAACGAAAGCTTTAGTTGTAAATTCAGAGGGGAAAATTACCCATAAAACTGCACAAGCCCATAAACAATACTATCCAGAGTCAGGATGGGTTGAGCATGATCCAATAGAAATCTATGAAAATGTAAAACAAGTGATAACAGAGGTTCTTCAATTAGCCTCTGTTTCTCTTAATCAATATAAAGTGTTGGCTTTAACTAACCAAAGGGAAACCATTGTCGTTTGGAATAAGGAAACAGGAATTCCTGTTTATAATGCAATCGTATGGCAATGTAGAAGGACATCTGATTATTGTAAGGGCTTAAAAGAAAAAGGATTTGAAGATAAAATCCAATCTAAAACAGGATTAACGATTGACCCTTATTTTTCTGCGTCAAAGATAAGTTGGATTTTAGATCATGTTGAAGGTGCAAGAAAAAAAGCAAATGAAGGAAAACTATTGCTTGGAACGATAGATAGTTGGTTAATTTGGAAGCTGACAGGAGAGAGTGTTCATGCAACTGATTATACAAATGCTAGTAGAACACTTCTATTTAATATTCATACCCTTGCTTGGGACGATGAATTATTAGAGATATTCAATATTCCGAAAACAATGCTACCTGAGGTCAAAAGCTCAAATGATATTTTTGGTAAAGTAAATGACCCTAAACTTTCTTTTTTAGGATTACCAATCTCGGGAATCATAGGTGATTCACAGGGTGCCTTATTTGGACAAAAGTGCTTCGAAAAAGGGATGGCAAAAGCAACCTATGGTACTGGAACTTCTGTCATGATGCATACTGGTAGTTTAGTAAATGCACAAAATGGTTTAGTTACATCTGTTGCATGGGGAATTGATGGTGAAGTAAGTTATGCACTTGAGGGGATTATCAATAGCACGGGTGATGTTCTTAAATGGGTGAAAGAGGACCTTGAGTTGTTCAATGATTTCTCGGAAATTGAAACTATAGCAACGTCCATCCCAAATAATCAGGGCGTTTACTTAGTCCCTGCATTTGTTGGTTTAGGCGCGCCTTATTGGAATCCATATGCCCGGGCTGCCATCATAGGAATGAATAGAAATTCAGGAAAGGCTCATATCATTCGTGCTGCATTAGAGAGTATCACTTATCAAGTAAAAGACGCCATTGAATTAATGAAGACTGAATCAAACATTGCGATAAAAGAGTTAAAAGTAGATGGTGGTGCGACAAATAATGTATTTTTAATGCAATATCAAGCTGATATCCTTGGAAGTGATGTAGTTGTTTCAATGGTTGCAGAACTTTCTTCGTTAGGCTCTGTGTATTTAGCTGGTTTAGGTGTTGGGATATGGAACTCGATTGATGATATAAAACTTCTGAATCAGGAAAATATAAATTATCAACCAGTTATTTCAAAAGAGTTGAGAGATCATTATTATCTAGGATGGAAGAATTCGGTAAAGAGCGTTTTAGTTTAATCAACAAATAAGGGGTTACTTATGTATTCTGTATTATTAATAAGAATCTTTATAGTAACCCTTAATGAAAGCCCTTTAATTAACGATATTCTAGGCTTAAATTATTTAATGAACTAATTGTAATCGCTAACAAGAAATGGTGGAAATGGGGTGGGAATATGGAATTAAGAATGAGTGGGATTTGCAAAAGCTTTGGGACTGTTCAGGTATTAAAAGAAGCTAGAATTCATGTGAAAGAAAAAGAAATCCACGCCTTAATGGGTGAAAATGGAGCAGGTAAATCTACTTTAATGAAAATTCTAACAGGGGTCTATACGAAAGACACCGGAGATATAGAAATAAACGGAGAACTTTTTGAGTTTAATAGTATAAAAGATAGTGAAAATAAAAAAATCGCTTTTATTCATCAAGAACTCAATGTTTTAAACGAAATGAGTATTGTAGATAATATGTTTTTGGGTAAAGAAAAAAAGAATAAATTTGGCCTAATAGATAAGAAAGCAATAGTTGAAATAGCAAAGGAAAAGCTTCAAATGTTGGGCTTAGACATTGATCCAAACACTCTTATTAAAGATATTTCTATAGGAAGTCGCCAGCTTGTTGAGATAGCAAAAGCATTATTAATGGATGCAGAGCTTATTATCATGGATGAACCTACTGCTGCATTAACCGATAAAGAGATAGACTTATTATTTAAAATTATCAGGGAACTAAGAGATAAAGGGGTTTCTTTTGTTTATATATCTCATCGAATGGAAGAAATCTTTGACATTTGTGATGAAATTACCATTATGCGTGATGGTGCTTATATTGGTCAAAAAACAATTAAGGAGACCTCTTTCGATGAAATCGTAAGTATGATGGTAGGCTACGATTTAGATGATCGTTTCCCGAGGATTGAAATCTCTCCTGGTGAAACAATAATATCAGTTAAAAATTTGTCTCAAAGAGGTAAATTTGATAATGTCAGCTTCGATGTTAAAAAGGGAGAAATCTTAGGTTTTTCCGGCCTTATGGGCTCAGGGAGAACAGAGGTTATGCATGCTATATTTGGTAGTACCAAATTTGATTCAGGAGAAATTCATATAAGTGGAAAAAAGGTTAATATTAGTTCCCCTATTGTCGCAAAACGAATGGGAATAGGCTTTATTACAGAAGATCGAAAAAATGAAGGGTTAATCTTAGATTTTTCAGTTAGGGATAATATGGTTTTACCATCTTTACCATCATTCACGAATAATAAACTAATAGAAGATAAATCTATAAGAAGTAAGGTAGAAGAATTCATCGGAAAACTAAAGGTAAAAACAGCTAGCCAAGAAATTTCAGCTGGAAAGTTAAGTGGTGGAAATCAACAAAAAATTGTCATAGCCAAATGGCTAATAACGAATCCCAAAATACTTATCCTAGATGAACCTACACGCGGTGTTGATGTCGGTGCGAAAAAGGAAATCTATGAAATTATTAATCAATTAAAAAAAGCTGGTGTTGCAATAATTATTGTATCAAGTGAATTGCCTGAAGTACTTGGTATTTGTGATCGCATTGCAGTGATGCATGAGAAAAAGTTAGTGAAGATTTTTAATAGAGACGAAGCAACACAAGAAAGTGTAATGCAATATGCTGCAGTGGGAGGGATATAAAATGTCTAATCTCGGTAATATATATCGAAAGAATGGAACTGTACATGGAGAGAGCGAAAAAAAAGCTAATCTCAGTAATATATACCGAAAGTATGGAACTGTAATTGCCCTATTTGTATTAGTATTAATTATTTCAATAATGAATTCTAAGTTTCTATCAATGTATAATATTTTGAATGTTTTCCGTCAGGTTTCAATAAATGGTTTAATTGCTTTTGGGATGACATTTGTTATTCTAACCGGCGGAATAGACTTATCAGTAGGTGCTATTTTAGCTTTAACAGGAATGGTGTTAGGATTAATGATTGCGTCAGGTACTCCTGATTTAATAGCTATTCCATTAGTGTTGCTATTAGGAGCGTTATTAGGATGGTTTAATGGAGTGCTTATCTCAAAAATTAAATTACAGGCGTTTATTGTCACATTGGCAACAATGACGATGTTTAGCGGAATAACCATGATTATTTCAGATGGTATTCCAGCAATGGGTATTACAGAAAACTCTCCATTATTAAATTTCTTTAGCCAAGGGGATATTCTGGGTATTCCATTTCCAATGATTGTTCTTCTTGTTGTCTTTGCACTATTGTTAATATTACTCAAAAAAACAGTCTTTGGTAGAGGCGTTTATGCTATTGGTGGAAATGAAGAAGTTGCGAGATTATCTTCATTACCAACAGATCGAATTAAAACATCAGTATATATTATAAGTGGTGTTATGTCTGCGTTAGCTGGTGTTATATTGACATCTCGTCTAAGTTCTTCACAACCTACTGCTGGTTCTGGCTTTGAACTAGATGCTATTGCAGCAGTTGTTATTGGTGGTACTAGCTTAGCGGGTGGAAGAGGAAGGTTATTTGGAACATTAATTGGAGTCCTTATTATCGGTGTACTAAATAATGGATTAAATATTATTGGTGTATCTGCATTCTATCAGCAATTCATTAAAGGGCTAGTTATACTCCTTGCGGTGATTTTAGATCGTAAGAGTTCTAGATAATTAATCTAAATATTAAGGGGGAGAAAAAATGAAGAAGTTATTATTAGTTTTGCTTTCTATTTTAACATTTATGATGGTAGCATGTAGTAATCAATCTAGTGGAGATGGAAAGGGAGAAAAAGGAAAAATCGCTTTATTAATGGCTGACTTAGGAAATCCTTTCTTCCATGTTCTTCGTGATGCTGTTGTTGAACAAGGGGAAGAACTTGGATATGAAGTATTAGTCTATGATGGGCAAAATGACCCTTCTAAGCAACCTTCTCAAGTAGAGGATGCACTCCAACAAGGAGTAAGCGCTATCGTAATCAACCCTGGAGATGAATCATCGACAGCAAATGCTTTAAGGGATGCTATCGCACAGGATATTCCTGTGGTAACAGTTGATAGATCCGTAGATGTAGAGGGTGTTTTATCATATTTAGTGACTGATAACTTAAAAGGTGGAAAGCTTGTAGGAGAATGGTTACAAGAAAAATTGCCTGAAGGTGGTAAGGTCATTCATATTGAAGGTATTATCGGTACAGCTCCACAACGTGAACGTGGAGGTGGCTTCTTAAGCGTTATTGATCCAGAACAAAACCCAGATAGTCAATTCGAAATTTTGGATACAGCAGTTGGAGATTTTTCAATGGCACCGGCTGAAAGTGCGATGTCGGATTTTTTAGCAAAACATGATGATATTGATGTGGTATTTGCTCAAAACGATACAATGGCAGTTGGAGTAGCACGTGCAATTGAAACAGCTGGTCGACAAGATGATGGAATAATCGTTATCGGTTTTGATGGAGCTAAAGAGGCGTACGATTTAATTGATAAAGGTCAAATGGCAGTGACAGCTGTTCAAGATTTTGAATTTATCGGTTCAGAAGCTGTTAATTATGTACACAATTTCTTGAAAGATGGTACAAAACCTGAGGAAGAAGTTTTAGTTGATGTTTATATGTCTGATGAAAAAAAGTAAGAAAATAGATTGCTAGATCCCTAGGTCCCTCGGTATATTAGATGGGAGACTTTATATTAATTTAGTATTTAAAATATTTGCACTAGCAATCCTCTAATTTAAGGAGAAGTGACAATATGATTAGAGATAAAAAACTTCGTACCGTAGTTATGCACGATCCAGAACTTGATGATCTTAATACGCTCATTCGATATCTGCTCTACAGTCATCAGTTTGATACAGAAGGGCTGATTTATTCAAGTAGTAGTGTTCATTGGAAGGGTGATGGCAAGGGTACATTGTTCAGTGGGGAGTCTGAACACTCTCGGTTTGGAATTGGACCGATTCGTCAATGGCGATGGGATGAAGGCTCATGCTTTATGGAGGATGCTGTCGAAGCCTACGCCAAAGTGTATCCGAATCTTTCGGTTCATGCAGAAGGATACCCTCACCCTGATGAGTTACGCTCCCGGATTTATGAGGGAAATGTGGAGTTCCCAGGAGACATTTCAAAGGACAGTCCAGGTTCAGATCTCATCAAGGAACTAATTCTAGATGATAAGCCGGGTACGTTATACTTATTAACGGGAGCAGGCCACTCAACGATTGGAAGGGCTTTGAAGTCAATTGAAGAAGAATACAAGAATAGTAGTCAATGGGAGAATATTTATAAGAAGATTGCCAAAAAGGTAGTTATCCAGTCATGGGGTGATCAGGATGGCGTCTACGCATCCTATATTGGTCTAATTTGGCCAGATATTGAATTCCGTGAAATGGCAACAATGGTTTGGGGATACTCCGCACGTAAAATAGCGCTACCTGAAGACCGTCATTATCTTTCAGCCGCATGGACGCGTGAGAATATATCCAATGTTGGACCTTTGGGAGAGCTCTATATGGTCTGGGGTGATGGAAAACAAATGCATAAGAATGATATTACTGACTTTTTCGGGTTTGCCGGTGTAACTGTAGAGCAACTTAAGGAACTCGGTTACGTGACATGGTATGGAAGGGTTGAAGAGTCTGGTTCCTGGATATCTGAAGGAGATACTTCTATGTACTTGAATCTACTCGACAATGGCCTTGATGCTCATGTGGAGGCAAGCTATGGTGGTTGGGGAGGTCGAAATGGAAAAGACATTGATCCGAATGGCGTTGCTTCTAAAGACTATTCTTCCTCACGTTGGTTCGGTGCTGCTCAACGAGACTTTGCGGCAAGGATGCAGTGGACTGTTACACCAGAATACAAGGATGCAAATCACCATCCAGTTGTCGAGGTAGTCGGTTTGGAGAACACAGTTGTTAGACCTGGGCAAACCATTACCCTAAAGGCAGTTGTTAAGGATCCAGATGGAGATCATCTTACAGGTCACTGGTGGCAATATGAGGAAGCAGGTACTTATCCTGGAAAGATAGACTTAATTTCCGATGGGGAAGAACAAAATACTAAGTCGGAGAATTTCTATCCATTTGTTGTTCCGCCTCCAGGTTCACCTGAAATTGCTAAGTTGAAAAAAGATGAGATCGAGGTAATATGTCAATTTGCTGTACCTACAGATGCTGTTAATGGGCAAACTCTACACTTTATTCTCGAAGCATCGGACAATGGTGATAAACCTTTAACATCATACAAGAGGGTAGTCTTGACTGTCTCAAGGTAGAAGTCGGAGATCTTTATAATCTTTCAGGTTAACAAAATAAAATTGACTCCTCTTTTAAGACATAGAATAAGTAAAAATTAATTTTATAAGAAATCTTTATTTGTAAGCATTTCCATTTTTGAAAGACGAAATAGTTAAATTATGTAGCTGTAAAAGTATTCTTTTTATCCTTAATCCTTATCTACCTATTCAGGGTGATAAGGATTATTTTCATATTATTCAATGCAGCAGCTGGAGGAGCCATGTGGAAACAAAAACCTACTATATTATTACAAATGATTATTGGATTTTCTATCATCATGATTATAACAATCTCAATAAGTAGTTATTTATCTTATCGGTTTTCCTCTAAGGTGGTAGTTAATAAAACATCACAATACTTACTAGAATCTGTAATTCAAATGAGTGGGAAAATAGATCGTATGTTAGAGGAATATGACCGTCTTTCGCTAAGGATTGCCTTACATTCTGATACGCAAGAATATTTAAAAAATATAAATGAAAAACCACTTGGTCAAGAGGTTCGTGATTATAATGTTCAAAAAGTAATTACGCATGAACAGGCCTATCTCGGAAATGAATTTTTGGTAGAACTCGTTGGCAACCAAGGAGAAGGAGGCTTCTATCATCCATTTAATATTAAACAGATGGATTGGTATCCATTTCTTGATTCAGCTGGAGGGATGTTCTGGACAACGAATAATATATTATATGACATAGAAACGAAGGATTTGATTCATGGTATTTTAGGTGTAAGAGAGATTAAAAATTATTCTCATCCATCTCAAAGTATCGGTTACATGCTTACAGTAATTCCGGTTGAAGCTACGGATGATGTTGTTGGAAATTTCCTTGCAAATCCTTCTAATAAGGTTCAGGTTATCGATTCAACGGGACGTATATTGTATTCAACTGACTCAAGTGAATTTGGCCAAGTAATAGACGGTCCTTTCCTGGGAGAGGTTCATGATAATAGAAATAATGGAAATATCACACAAGAGAAAATAGATGGAAAGTCGGTGTATATCTCATCTTACACATCAAACTATAGTAACTGGACAGTAGTTACTTATATAGATGTTGAAGAAGCCATAATGGATTTAAAAGGAATGAAAAATAGTACTTTTTTTATTGTGATTCTTGGAATTGTTGCTTCTTTATTATTTTCTTCTTTTTTCTCATGGTCATTATCTAGGCCGATCAGAGATTTAGCATCCCGCATGTCTAATTTAAAAAGAGGAAAATTAAAACCCTATACAGGAACAATGAATAATAGGGAAGTTACTGTCCTTTACGATAGTTTTAATCATATGATTGATAATTTAGAAGAAACAATAAGGATTTTGTCTTTTAAACAAATAAGAGAAAAACAGGCACAACTAATTGCAATGAAAGCTCAATTTCAGCCTCATTTTTTATATAATTCACTCAATACAATTTATTATTATGCAATAAGCGAAAAGGAAAATAAGCTTGCAGAGATGGTATTGACTTTAAGCGAACTTCTGCGGTATAGCATCCAACCTGGTTCTGAATTTGTTCGACTAAAGGAAGATTTAAAGCAATTAAACCATTATATTGAACTACAACGTTATCGCTATGAAGATAAACTGCAAATTAAGATGAATGTGGAAGAAGAACTTCTCGAATTTCCAGTAATGAAGCTGTTACTACAGCCTCTAGTAGAAAATGCGATTACCCATGGATTAGAGAGTATAAAAAGAAAGTATTGGTTGATCAATATTTCCATTACAAAGGAAGACAACATAGTTAGATTCATTGTAGAGGATAATGGAAAAGGTATGAGCGAAGAAGAAATAGAAAATGCTTTGGAATTTAATGAAGATCTAGAATTTGAGACTGATAAAATGATGCATTCAGGAATTGGACTTTCCAACCTACATCATCGGGTCAAATTGATATATGGTAATCATTATAAACTTGAATTAAGTTCTAGCTCTTTGGGAGGACTTAAAGTTCAGCTTGTAATTCCTTTTCTACAATGAGATAACAGAGGAGGGGTAAGATGAAAATATTGCTGGTAGATGATGAACCATTCGCCTTACGAACGCTTAAAGAAATGATTCAAGATGCAAAAAATAGCTGGGAGATAGTTGCTGCTGTTGAGGACGGTGAAGAAGCAATCACTATTCTACAGAAACATGAAGTTGATTTAGTTATATCTGACATTCGTATGCCTGCCGTAAACGGTTTGGAATTAAGTAAATATATTGAAGAGAATTTCTCGAAAATAAAAGTAATACTATTAACTGGATACAAGGATTTTGGATATGCTCAGCAAGCTCTCAAGTGCGGAGTAGTGGATTATCTTTTAAAACCCAGCTCCTTTGAATCTCTGTTTGAATCAATTGAAAAAATCGAAGACTGTATTTTGAAAGAGAAATATGTAAATAGATTAAGAAAGAAACGAGAAAGAGATATTCTAGAAAAACGGTTAGACGATCTACTTTTTGGTTTACCTATCCCATTTTATGATGATGAATTAATACCTAGATTTAATGAAATATTGATCTTCACCTGTTGCTTAAAGGATGCTGGCACACTTCAAATGGGTTGGGTGGAGATTAATGCATATTCAGCAATTAAGAATATTATTGAGGAATGGTTCCTTACCTTTGGGAAAGCGTATGTTACTGTCCAGGAACAACATATTGCTGTTATTGTTTTCTTGAATGATAATGAAGATTTAAGACTGGTTTATAAGGAAATATTAGTCCGTCTTTATGAAATGATTCGTGCACTGTTAAAATTTGAGTTATTAATAGGATTTGGCTTTCCATGCCTTAAGTTAACGGAACTTCATGTCCATTATAAAGAAAGCATTTATGCCATGGAAGAAGCAAGGAAAACTGATTTTTCTACTATTAGCTTTTATGGAGATATCAAGCAAAATAAAGAAGAGGATGAAGTGAAACATCTCGAAAAAAAATATGAAGGAAAAAAGAACCGACGTGTTATTGAAATTGTACTTGAGAAAATGAGAACCTATCTCTCCGAGGAAATAACTTTAAAATTATTGGCCGAAGAGGTTTATTTAAATCCTACATATCTAGGAAGAATTTTTAAACAGGAAACAGGAGAGAGTTTTTCCAGCTATCTTATCAAACTTCGTATTGAAAAAGCAAAGGAATTGTTGAGGAACCCTGCATTAAAAATTTACGAAGTTTGCGAACAAGTAGGTTATAGTGACCCAGCTCATTTTACTCATGTGTTTAAAAAAATTGTGGGAATAACTCCACACGAATATAAAATGAGATCTTAATTGAAAAGGCCGGAAAAAGAATGGTCAATGAGCAATCATAGGGTCATTCTTTTTTATTGTTATTAAAATTATGTTTGAATAATCAAATAGGAAAAAAGTAAGCAATAAGCGTAGGCTTTCATTTATAAAAAATAAAAGAAAGCGGTTTAATAATAGTTGTTAAAACACAAGATATATCACATTCACCTCCTATTAAAACACAATCAGCTATAGGATAATGAAAGCGTAAACAATATATGATTCTTTCGAGTCATTGAATGATGGATTGATAGAGGTAAAAGAACCGAATTAGTTAGTAATACCGCTTTTTTAGGAGGGGAAATGATGAAACAGGAAGTAATCAAACAAAATGTACTTATAACAAATTCAAGAAAAATAGCAAGAAAGACAGAATTAAAGCGGACTCTGAAGCCAATTATGTATATGCTTCCGGCTTTAATTATTTATTTAACTGTTATCGTAATACCTACATTTTATACTTTTTACCTTAGTCTCTTTGAATGGAATGGTGTTTCTGTTGAGAAAATCTTTGTAGGTTTCGGTAATTATATTAACTTATTTACAAATGACACCGTATTTTTAAAAGGATTGAAAAATAATATTATCTGGACTGTCTTGTCATTAGTTTTTAGTATGGGAATTGCACTTTTACTGGCATTAATGCTGAATAAAAGTTTTAAAGGTAGAGCATTGTTTAGAGCTGTATTCTATTTTCCTTTTATTCTATCAAATATCGTTGTTGCGATAATCTGGGTATGGATTTATCACCCAAATATGGGGTTACTAAATGAATTACTTAATAAAGTAGGAATTGAAAGCATTCCATGGTTAGCAGATCCGAAAATTGCTTTATATGCAGTATTTATTGCAGCTACCTGGCAACATGTAGGAAGTTCAATGGTCATTTTCTTAGCTGGATTACAATCAATGTCAAAGGAGCCGTTTGAAGCAGCAAAAGTGGATGGAGCTAATAGTTTTCAAGCTTTTTACAATATTACATTGCCGCTTTTACGAGAAACATTTATTATCGTTTTTGCTACAACGTTATTTTACTCAATGAGAGTTTTCGACATCATTTATGCGATGACTGGCGGCGGCCCGTCTCATAGTACACAAGTATTAGCTTCATGGATGTATTATCAAGGGTTCACTTTAAATAATGTTGGAACAGGTTCAGCTATATCAATCATTCTATTATTTTTAGTTATGATCATTGCTGTGCCATATATTTTATGGCAAGGTAAAAAATCACATGTATAAAAGGGAGTGTGAAAAAGTTGAAGCCATCTAAATTTTTATTCTATGTCTTTATTACTTCGTTTGCTTTGGTTTGGTTAATACCAGTATTCTTTCTATTCTTAACTTCCTTAAAATCGAATGGCGATTTATTCGGGAATCCACTATATGCTTTACCGGAAGAATTAAAATGGGGAAATTTTGTGGAAGCTTGGAAAGAAGGGAATTTAGGGATGTATATGAAGAATAGTCTGATCATCTCCGTCATTAAAGTTCCGCTAGGAATATTTGTGGCTGCGTTAGCGGCGTTTGGTCTAACTCGTCTTAACTTTAAATGGGAAAAACCCGTGTATTTGTTTATTATCTTAGGAATGACAATCCCATTTCAGGCTTGTTTAGTCCCGTTGGTTATTATGTTAAATAAGGTGAATCTAATGGATACACACGTTGGATTAATCTTTATCTATATAGGCTTTGGTATACCAATGGCAACTTTAATTTTATATGGATTCTTTAAAGGAATTCCTAATGAATTAGATGAGGCAGCTAGAATAGATGGGTGCAGTGACCTCTTTTTATTCCTAAGAATTATTTTACCAATAGCATTACCAGCCATTTCAACTTTAGTCATTTTAGACTTTTTGGCAACATGGAATGAATTTCTGTTAGCTCAAATTTTCTTGACATCCGATGAACTTAAAACAATTACAACAGGAATCATGTCATTCAAAGGGGAGTATTCTACAAATTATCCGCTAATGATGTCAGGTGTTCTATTATCGGTTTTACCTGTACTTCTTGTCTATATTATTTTCCAGAAACATTTTGTGAATGGCTTTGGTGGAGCAGTAAAAGGTTAGGATTGATGGTAATAGAATAAATGATTTAAATTTCATGTTCTATTACTTTTAATATACAAGTTTTAAGAGAGAAAAGTATTTTTCATTAAACAAACAAGGGGAGATCCAAATGAAAAGATTATTTTCACTTACAATGATCACAGTGTTAGTTTTATCAATCTTAAGTGCATGTAGCTCAAAAGGGAGTGAAAGCGCTAATAGTAGTGAATCTGGTAACAAAATTACGGTTGATTTTTGGGGTCTTGATGCTCAGAAACGTTTATATGAAACAGTTGTTGAGGAGTTTGAAAAAGAGCATCCTGAAATTGATATCAATTTTTCGACTAGAACAACTGATGCTCATAAAGAGGGGTTAAAAGTTGCCGCTTCTTCTGATACACTGCCGGATATCTGGTTTACCTGGGGAGGAACATTAGGTTCGTTCTATCCAGAAAATGGGTTAACACTTGATTTAACAGAATATGCTGAGCAAGGAAAATGGAATGAATTATATTTAGAGACTGCACTTGAATTAACGAAGTATGAAGGCAAAATTACTGGAGTACCTACAAAACTTGCAGGCTTAGGTATTTTCTATAGAAAAGATATTTTTGAAGAGTTAGGTATTGAAGTGCCAAAAACATTTGAAGAATTTGAAGCTGTTATGGCGGAGTTAAAAGAAAATAATATTACTCCTGTTTCAGTTGGTGGAAAATTTGGTTGG
>DASQMK010000448.1:0-8691 GCA_035645575.1 Metabacillus sp. | reverse complement strand
TCGGTGGTGTAGCCAAAGCAGTACCTGCATTTGAAACAGCTGTAAATGTGATGACAAGTATCCCAGGTAGTCCTCTAATCGGAGGTGCAATTGCTGTTAGTGTGATAGCTGGTATGACAGGCTCAGCCTCTGGAGGTCAGGCGATTGCTCTTCCTTTATTAGCACCACATTATATGGATATGGGGGTTAATTCTGAAGCATTACACCGCGTTGTTTCGATTTCATCAGGCGCACTTGATTCGCTACCACATAATGGTTATGTTGTAACGACCATTCGTGGGATTTGTGGAGAATCCCATAAAGATGCTTATAATCCAGTTGGTGCATTAACCGTCATTGTTCCGCTTTTAGGAGTCATTCTAGCTATAATTTTATTCTCATTCGGACTAGGAATATAGGAACGGAGGTTGGTTGAAATGGTTCAAGCTCAAGTTGTGTTATTAACAGGAGCTGCCCGAGGGATAGGTTTTGAACTTGCAAAGGCCTTCGCTAAAGAAAGAGCACAGGTTGTTTTGACAGATGTAAATGAGGACCAGGTTCGTTCAAGTGCAAAGCAGCTGCAAGATGAAGGATTAGATGTAGTTGGTTTAACTTGTGATGTTACAAACGAACAAAACATAATCAAAGTCGTTAAAGAAGCAGAAGCAAGATATGGTAGAATAGATACATTAATTAACAATGCAGGGCTCCAATATGTTGCGCATATTGAAGATTTTCCAACTGAAAAATATGAACAACTCGTAAAGGTGATGCTTGTTGCACCATTTGTTTCAACTAAACATGTATTTCCAATCATGAAAAAGCAACAGTTTGGAAGAATCCTAAACATTGCTTCTATTAACGGATTAATTGGCTTTGCAGGGAAAGCTGCCTATAATAGTGCAAAGCATGGTGTCATCGGTTTAACAAAGGTTGCGGCATTAGAAGGAGCATCTCATGGAATTACAGTGAACGCCTTATGTCCTGGGTATGTTGACACACCCCTTGTTAGAAACCAGCTTCAAGATTTGGCAAATACAAGAAATGTACCATTAGAGGATGTACTAGAGGAAGTATTATACCCGCTCATCCCTCAAAGACGATTACTTTCTCCTAAAGAAGTAGCTGATTACGCGATTTTCTTAGCAAGTGAAAAAGCAAAAGGAGTAACAGGCCAGGCTGTTGTATTAGATGGAGGGTATACAGTTCAATAAGAAAAAAGTGGTTGGTTTCAATATGAAACTGACCTCTTTTTTCTTCTCCCCAACCGACTACTTGCATATCCCGACAAATTTATATAAAATAAGCTTAATATGTATAGGAAATGAACGGTGAAAAGGAATAGTATTTAGTAAAAATGTGTTCAGAGAGTTGACGGATGGTGTGAGTCAATCGATTTTTGCTAATGAACTCGCCTTTGAGTTACAAATGTGAACACCACTTATGGTTAAGTAATATTTGTCGTCTATCCACGTTACGGATGTCAAAGTGGGCATAATAACACTATGCCAAAGTTGGGTGGTACCACGGGAATTAAGCCTCTCGTCCCTGTTTGGGATGTGGGGTTTTTTCGTTTATATTAATGGGTATCTAGCTCCAGCGCCTAGCCCCTCGAGGTCATAAGCCACTACTGAATTGAAGGTAAAAAACACCTTCTATTCAGTAGCGTCTTATTTGCCCTAGGCTAACCAAGGCGCCTGCGCTTTTAAATAGCTTTGACCCGTTCAACCGGTTTAATATATATAAGGTGAAAGAATGAGATTTAAGGAGGAAAAATCAGATGAGTTTCAATCATCAAGAGATTGAGAAAAAATGGCAAGATTATTGGCTACATAACAAAACGTTTAAAACAACAGAGGATACAAACAAGCCAAAGTTTTATGCGCTTGACATGTTTCCGTATCCATCTGGTGCAGGTCTGCATGTAGGTCACCCTGAAGGATATACTGCTACAGATATTTTATCTCGTATGAAACGCATGCAAGGGTACAATGTTCTTCATCCAATGGGATGGGATGCATTTGGCTTACCAGCTGAGCAATATGCCCTTGATACAGGAAATGACCCAGCGGAATTCACCAAACAAAATATCGATAACTTCAGAAGACAAATTCAAGCTCTTGGATTTTCTTATGATTGGGACCGTGAAGTGAACACAACAGATCCAGAGTATTATAAATGGACACAATGGATCTTTTTACAGCTATACAAAAAAGGTCTAGCTTATGTAGATGAAGTGCCTGTAAACTGGTGCCCAGCGTTAGGAACAGTTTTAGCTAATGAAGAGGTTATTGATGGAAAAAGTGAGCGTGGAGGTCACCCAGTTGAGCGTCGTCCAATGAAGCAATGGATGTTAAAAATTACAGCTTATGCTGATCGTCTTTTAGAAGATTTAGATGAAGTAGATTGGCCAGAAAGCATTAAAGATATGCAACGTAACTGGATTGGCCGCTCTGAAGGTGCACATGTAAACTTCGAAATTGATGGTCATGATGAAATATTCACTGTTTTCACAACTCGTCCTGATACATTATTTGGTGCAACATATGCGGTATTAGCACCTGAACACAGCTTTATTGAGAAAATCACAACACCTGATCAAAAGGATGCAGTAGAAGCTTATATTGATCAAGTAAAACATAAAAGTGATTTAGAGCGTACAGAGCTTTCAAAAGAAAAGACAGGAGTATTTACTGGGGCATATGCGATTAATCCAGTAAATGGAGAGAAAATGCCAATCTGGATTGCCGACTATGTTCTTGTCACTTATGGAACTGGTGCAATCATGGCTGTACCTGCTCATGATGAGCGTGACTATGAATTTGCTGTAAAGTTTAATCTTCCTATTAAAGAAGTAGTTAGTGGCGGAGACGTAACAAAAGAGGCTTATACTGGTGACGGGGAGCATGTAAACTCCGATTTCCTAAACGGGCTAGGAAAGCAAGAAGCAATTGAAAAAGTAATTGCTTGGCTTGAAGAAAACAACAAAGGTGAGAAGAAGGTAACGTATCGTCTTCGTGATTGGTTATTCAGCCGTCAACGCTATTGGGGTGAGCCAATTCCAATCATTCATTGGGAAGATGGCACTATGTCAGCAGTTCCTGAAGAAGAGCTGCCACTTGTTTTACCGAAAACGACTGAAATTAAACCATCTGGAACAGGTGAATCACCGCTTGCAAATATTGCTGATTTCGTTAATGTTGTTGATCCTGAGACAGGTAAAAAAGGCCGCCGTGAAACCAATACAATGCCACAATGGGCTGGAAGCTGCTGGTACTACTTACGTTACATCGATCCGAAAAATAGTGAAGCATTAGCTGATGATGCAAAATTAAAGCAATGGCTACCTGTGGATATTTATATCGGTGGAGCAGAGCACGCAGTTCTTCACTTACTATATGCTCGTTTCTGGCATAAATTCTTATATGATATTGGTGTCGTTCCAACTAAAGAACCATTCCAAAAATTATTTAACCAAGGAATGATCCTTGGAGAGAACAATGAAAAAATGAGTAAATCAAAAGGGAATGTGGTAAATCCTGATGAGATTGTTGACTCACATGGTGCTGATACACTTCGTTTATATGAAATGTTCATGGGACCTTTAGAAGCTTCAATTGCATGGTCAACAACTGGTCTTGATGGTGCAAGACGCTTCTTAGATCGTGTTTGGCGCTTATTTATCGAGGATAACGGAGAAGTAAGTCCAAAGGTAGTCGAGGAATCAAGTGATTCGCTTGAACGAGTGTACCATCAAACTGTTAAGAAAGTGACTGAAGACTTTGAAGGCTTACGCTTTAATACAGCAATTTCTCAGTTGATGGTGTTCGTTAACGAAGCATATAAAGCAACTGTCTTGCCAAAAGAGTATGTAGAAGGCTTTGTGAAATTGTTATCTCCGATTGCTCCACACTTGGCGGAAGAGCTATGGAGTAAGCTGGGTCACGAATCAACGATTTCTTATGAAGCTTGGCCGACATTCGACGAAGCAAAACTTGTTGAAAACGAAGTAGAAATCGTTGTACAAGTAAATGGAAAAGTTCGTGCAAAACTTTTAGTGGCAAAAGATGTAACAAAAGATCAGCTAGAACAAATTGCTCTAGAAGATGCTCGTGTTAAAGAACAAATCGAAGGAAAAACGATTCGCAAAGTGATTGCTGTACCAGGCAAGCTAGTGAATATCGTTGCGAATTAATAAACAGTTATTAATGCCGGCTCTGGATTTTTTTCTGTGAGTCGGCATTTTATGTGATCCGAAAGTATAAAATGTTGCTTCGTCATTAGGACAATGATAGCCAACATGGTACACTAGTTTCCCAAACTAGCACCACCTATCATCATTTTGATATAATGCAACTATTAAAACTGAAAGGGTGTACAAGATGTACGAAATGAAAGAAATTACTCCTGAAGAAGTACAATGTAAGTTAGAAAATGGAGAGGATATTGAATTAATTGATGTACGTGAAGATGAAGAAGTAGAAGCTGGAATGATTCCACAAGCACGTCATATTCGCATGAATGATATTCCTGAGCAGTTGGATGTTTTAGACAAGAACAAAGAAACGATCTTTATTTGCCGTTCAGGCGGACGAAGTGCAAATGTTTGTGCTTATTTACAGGACAAAGGCTATGATGTTGTAAATATGGTAGGCGGCATGCTTGATTATAAAGGTGAAACAAAGCCGAAGAGTCAGCTTTAAGTACATAAATATAAAAAGTGCTTGTCCAAGGGGCAAGCACTTAGTTTGTAGACAAAGTATAAACGCAAGCTCTTTTTATACCTTTTCATGGTATATAATGAGAGCTGAGTAGCAATAAATCTGCTCGCCGTCTTCATCAGTTGAAAATGCGACATTGTATTTAATATCTCTTATCTGATTTTCCTCGAGCTCCTCTAAAAACTCATTAATTTCTTCTTCTAAGTCTTTTTCATGCTCTTCATCAAATAATGCAACCTTTAACATCCATTGTCACATCCTTTTTAAAAGATACTAGTTATCTACACTATATTTGCTATTATTTATGTTTATAACTAGTATTATTGAAAAAAAGAGAGAAAAGGACAAAATGATTATTTCTCAATTTCACTTTTAGCGTATAAAGAGGCATTTATTCCTGCTAAACGACCTGTTACTAGAGCGGATGTAATATTATAACCACCTGTATAACCATGAATATCTAAAATTTCCCCACAGAAGTATAAGCCTTCTTTACATTTTGATGCCATTTCTTTTGGATGGATTTCCTTTACAGAAACACCACCCCCGGTTACAAAGGCTTTTTCAATAGATAGAGTCCCATGAACCTGAAATTGAAATTGCTTGCAATCCTTAACAAATAAGCGAAGCTTTTCATTTGAAAGATTATCATAAGTAATAAGTGGGTCAATCTCATTTTTTTCTAGCAGAAATAATAAATACCGTTCAGGTAGCAATCCTTTTAGAACATTTTTGATTGCCTTTTTAGCATCCATTTTTAAATCTTTTACGATTGATTGAAATAGCTGTTCTCCATTTGTTTCAGGTATCGCATCTATGCTGACAGTAACCGCGTTTGTTTTGAATTTTTTCATTGCCTTCACAACATATTGACTGCATCTAAGTACAGCAGGACCGGAAATTCCAAAATGGGTGAAGATCATGTCCATTTTATGAGTAATGATTACTTTTCCCTTTGGATTTAACACACTTAATGCAACATCACGAAGTGAAAGTCCTTGAAGAATTTTTTCCTTAATAAAGGGTTCATTTGAAGTAATGGGTACTTCGGTTGGAAAAAGCTCTGTAATTGTATGTCCTGCTTTTTCTGCCCATGCGTATCCGTCTCCTGTACTTCCGGTGTGTGGAACACTTTTGCCGCCAACAGCAAGCACAACAGATTTAGTTAAAATCTTTTCACCGCTAACTAGTTCAACACTCTGTACTTGTTTTTCATTATATTGAACATCTTTGACAGGTTCATTTGTTCTGACTTCGACATTTAGTCGTCTTAACTCACTAATTAAGGCATCAACGACTGATTGTGCCTTGTCTGTGACAGGAAACATACGACCGTGGTCTTCTTCTTTTAATTGAATACCTAAATTTTCAAAGAATGAAATAATATCTTCATTACTAAATTCAGAAAATGCGCTATAGAGGAAGCGGCCATTACCGGGAATATGCTTGATAATTTCATTAATAGGAAGGCGATTTGTCACATTGCAACGGCCACCGCCTGAAATAGCTAATTTTCTACCTAATTTGTTTCCTTTATCTAAAAGGAGAACCTTTGCCTTTTTTTCTCCAGCTGCAATTGCAGCCATCAATCCTGAAGGGCCTCCGCCAATTACTACTACATCATATGTCATTAATTTTTCACACCTTTATTTCTTGGTCTGCTTTAATATTATAGCTAAAGCTATAGAAAGTAAAAAATAATATTAGCAACTTTTATTTAGAATGCTATGAACACATACAATCTTATGGTATAAGTATTAGTTTATGTTAAAATAGAAAAGTTGAATCTTCATAGAGAAGAATGGTGAGTAAGAGATTATGTCAAATAAATTATTAAGAGGGACGTTTGTCTTAACGTTAGGAACCTATATTTCAAGAATCTTGGGAATGATCTATTTAATTCCATTTGCAGCAATGGTTGGGACGAATGGAGGAGGACTATTCCAAACTGGTTACGCCCAGTATACGATATTCCTTAGTATTGCGACAGCAGGGTTCCCAGCTGCTGTATCAAAATTTGTATCAAAATATAATGCTGTTGGTGACTATGAAACAAGCAGGAGAATGTTTAAGGCTGGTATCTTTGTGATGCTTGCAACTGGATTTATTGCTTTTGCGATCCTATATATGCTGGCACCTCAATTTGCGATTGCGTCTCTTGCTGAAAATGAGCTTAATGGAATAACGGTTGAGGATGCAACACTTGTCATTAGAATGGTGAGCATTGCCCTTATTGTTGTTCCGTTGATGAGTTTAATTAGAGGATTTTTCCAGGGGCACCAGTCAATGGGGCCGACAGCTGTTTCACAGGTTGTTGAGCAATTAGTAAGAATTGCTTTCCTTTTAGCTTCTACATACTTAATTATGAATGTGCTAAATGGGGGGCTTGTTTTAGCTGTTGGCTATGCGACTTTTGCTGCTTTTGTTGGTGCTATTGGTGGATTAATTGTTTTGTTTATATACTGGTTAAGACGGAAGCATACACTTTTAGCTATGAGGGAGAACCTTGTTGAAACAGCTTCTATTCCGTTAGGAAAAATGTTTAAGGAAGTTTTTCGATATGCAGGTCCATTTGTTTTTGTTGGTCTAGCAATTCCAATTTATAATTATATTGACACAGTTACGTTTAACCGAGCGATGCTAAATTCGGGGAGTGACCAATCATATACAATGGATATGTATTCTGTGCTACTTTTGTATGTACCAAAGCTTGTGATGATTCCTGTATCGCTTGCTACTGCTTTTGGTTTAACGTTAATTCCAACGATTACTGAATCGTTTACGAATAACAATCGTGCACTACTGCATAAGCAAATTGACCAAACGTTGCAATTAATCATGTTACTTGTTTTACCTGCGGTTGTTGGTCTTTCTATCTTAGCAGGCCCCGCTTACAATGTATTTTATGCTGGTACTTCTGAAGAAATAGGCAAGCATATTTTAATGTGGTACGCACCAGTAGCATTACTTTTCTCTCTATTTACGGTAAATGCTGCGATCTTACAAGGTATTAACAAACAAAAGCTAGCAGTTATTAGTTTAGTTATAGGGATTGTTGTTAAACTCGTTTTGAACACTACCTTAATCGAGCTTTATGAAGGGGTAGGTTCCATCCTTGCTACAGGTGCAGGATATCTTGTTTCATTGATTTACGGCTTTGCAATGATAAAACGCCATGCAGGTTATTCATTTGGACTATTATTGAAGAGAACAACTCTGATAACAATTCTATGCGTGTTTATGGGATTAGTTGTTTCCGTTGTTCACTCAATATTAGGAATTTTTATAAATTATGCTGATGGTAGAATGAATGCGGTAATTGTGACGGCGATTTCGGTAGCAATTGGAGGAGCGGTTTACGTATACTTAACATACCGTTCACACTTACTGGAAAAATTATTTGGGAATCGCCTTAATCGCTTTTTACCGAAAAGGCGATCAGTTGAATAGATAAAAAACATATCAATTGTTGAAAATAATATATAATAAAGACTATATTCGTAAAGACTGTTTTTTAGAAAGTATTAATTTTGAACAGAAGTTGATTGCAGTGGAAGGTGCGAGACTCCTGCGGGAGAGAGTGTTGATGGAGACCCCGCCCGTGGAAAGCGAGTACCTGCAACGGAAATCAACCCAGGTTATTTAGTGTACACTTTTTAAAAATCAACAAAGTATGGGAAAACAGCATAATAAAAAAAGGACTCGGTATTCCGAGTTTTTTTAAATCGAAAAGGAGAAAAAATGAGAATCGATAAACTATTATCCAACATAGGCTTTGGAAGTCGAAAAGAAGTAAAGCAATTATTGAAAACAGGGGCTGTAAAAATAGATGGGGAATCGGTAAAGGATCCTAAGAAACATGTTGACCCTTATCAGCAGCAGGTTACGGTGAATGATGAACGAGTTGAATATAAAGAATTTGTTTATTTGCTTATGAACAAACCTGCAGGATATTTGTCAGCAACAGAGGATGAGTATCAAGAAACTGTTA
>DASQMK010000447.1:0-7403 GCA_035645575.1 Metabacillus sp. | reverse complement strand
GGGCAAATAAGATGATTTAGAATAGAAGGCGTCCTTTGCCTTCAATTCTATATTAGCTTATGACCTCGAGGGGCTAGGCGCTGGAGCTGGATGTCGAAGTAGTTATCCACAGTTCAAGCATTTTATAATTTCCTAAGCAATGAAAAAAAGAAGGCTGTGTTGACAGCCTTCTTCTATAAATCTTTTCGAATTTCTCTAACAACATGCCCTATTTCGGGTAAAATGAGTTTTTCCATTGCTAATTTAACAGCGCCCGATGAACCTGGCATGGCAAATACTGCTGTATTCATCGAAACACCTGCAATTGCTCTGCTTAAAATAGCCGCAGACCCTATATCATCACGATAACTAAGCATTCTAAAAATCTCTCCAAAGCCAGGGATTTCTTTTTCAATCAGTGATTCAACTGCCTCGATTGTCACGTCTCTTTTGGCTATACCTGTTCCACCATTTGTTAGAACAACATCAATATCTTTTGATTCACAGCCTTTTAAAATAGAGCTTCGAATTAATGTCTTTTCATCACGCACAATTTCATAATCACCAATAATATGCCCCTGTTCCTCTAAGCACCTTTTTACCAGTTGACCGCTTTTGTCACTATCTTTATCTCTTGTATCACTTACAGTAATGATTTTACATCTAACCTGTTTAGGGGCTTCTAGCTTATGTTCGAACGTACTCATCATAACCTCCTATTCTTCATTTTGTGTCTCAGTTATTAGTCTGTATTGATAATATTTATTAGCAAATTCAGTGGTTTGTCGAGTTGCATGGTAATTTCCTGCAGCACCTATCATCATGCTCACAACTGGAATTCCAGCAATTAATTTACGTTTAAACAATGTTAAAACAGAAAGCTTTGCGATCTGCTTCAGTAAATATTCTACACTTTTCACATCAGCTAAGTCCTCATTGCCTTCATAAAAATAGTTCATTCGATTTTGTAAATGGACTTCTTCTTTTAGATCATTCCACTGATGATACTGTAAGTGCTTAGGCATTAGTGAAGCATGATATACCTTTAAAGATGTCATCATTTCATATGGGTTATTAATTTCATACCCATAACACATTGAGATCATTTGAATAGATCGCAAGTTCAATATTGTTTGCAAAGGAATATCAGCACCAATTAACAGGATTCCCCCTGTCCCTGTAATGCCTCCTTGAAAAAAAGAATATAGCCTGTGCTTAGAAGTTTGTAAATCAGCTAGATAATGAAGCTGGTCGATAGATAGAAGGTGTAGATCACTAATTTCCTTTATGTTTTCGTTTAAAGCTCGTGCTGAGAGGAGAATTTGTTTCTTGGCATCATGTTGGATAAAGGAATTTTGAATAACGGAATGTAAATTAAACAGACTCGCATCTACTTTTTTGTAAAACATCTTCTTCATTTGATCCGGGATGTCTTCCATTTTTCGATTTAACCATCGATTAAACGTACGCTGAAAGTCTGTACGAACATCATTTTGCAACTCATGTTCCCACACCTTGATTTCGTCGAGAATTGCTTTTTCACGTTCTAATTCATTCATCCGCCTGTCTCCTTTTTCGATATCGTAAAAGGTATTATTTGGTGACCTAGTCTGTTTTCATCATAACATAAAACAGCATTGTTATAGAAATATCTTAGTTCACAACCATTTTTGAAGACTTTGTTACAAAAATATCATTTTCGACAATAAAAGTAAGGTACAAAACCTTACAACGAACTAGAAAGAGGTGTTACTCTGACATATCATGTTCTCAAGCTACCCATTGAAAGGAGTGTTTTGTCATTATGAAACAATTTATTTTCACCATAGGTTCCGATGAGATTGTGATTAAAGCAAACGGGATGATTGATGCAATTTCACAAGTGAAGAAAATTATTTTAGAAAGAGGTAATGAAAATAATAAGCTAAAATTTGTAGGTGTTAAATATTAATGATTCAGGAAAAAGCGTTATATGAAATGCTTATAAATTTTCATCAAGTAGGCATGTGTTTTAAATAAGATTTCTTTAACACATGCCATTTTTTAATACGACAAAAAGACAACCATAAAAGGTTGCCTTCTTAAAATATTATTGAGCTAATCTTACAACGTCACGTGCAATCATAACTTCTTCATTAGTAGGGATTACTAGTACTTTTACTGGTGAATGCGGGTAGCTAAGATATGCTTCTTCCCCACGAACCATATTTAGCGCAGGATCCCAATAAATGCCCATAAATTCCAAGCCTTTTAGGACACGGGCACGAATATCACTGCTGTTCTCACCAATACCTGCTGTAAAGATAATAGCATCAACACCTGACATTCTTGCAGCATAAGAACCAATGTATTTATGAATTCTGCTAGCAAATACCTCTAAGGCTGTTTTCGCTCTTTCATTACCTTCTTCAGCGGCTTTGTGAATATCACGTAAATCACTTGATAAACCTGAAATTCCTAAGATCCCACTTTTCTTATTTAAGATATCTAATACTTCATCAGCAGATTTATTTGTTTTTTCCATGATGAACGGAATTAACGCAGGATCGATATTACCTGAACGTGTACCCATCGCCACACCTGCAAGTGGTGTGAAGCCCATTGATGTATCAATTGATTTACCGCCTTCAATCGCAGCAATACTTGCACCATTTCCTAAGTGGCATGAAATTAAACGAAGATGCTCAATTGGTCTGCCTAGGATTTCAGCGGCACGTTCTGATACATATTTATGTGATGTACCATGGAAACCATATTTACGGATACCATATTTTTCATAGTATTCATAAGGTAAGCTATATAAAAATGATTGTTCTGGCATCGTTTGATGGAAGGCTGTGTCAAATACAGCTACAGCATCAACATTGGGTAATACTTCTTTGAATGCTTTAATTCCTACAACATTAGCTGGGTTATGAAGTGGAGCTAAATCGGATAACTCCTCAATTTTTTGAAGTGTTTCATCTGTAATTAAAATAGAGTCATTAAAAACTTCGCCGCCATGAACAACACGGTGACCAATCCCGTTGATTTCATCTAGGGATTTGATAATGCCTAAGTCAGTTAGTTTTGATAATAAAATATTTACAGCAACAGCATGATCAGGAATGTCTGTCACTTCTGTTTGTTTTTCATCATTAACAGATATACTAAATACAGAGTCGTTAATACCGATTCTTTCAACTAAACCTTTTGTTAGAACTTTTTCACTTGGCATATCAAATAGTTGGAATTTCAATGAAGAACTGCCTGCATTTATTGCAATAATTTTTGCCATCTTGTTACGCTCCTTTTCATTTTATACAACTGTCGTTAACAACAAAGAATAATTATGTAAAACGATCAGCAAATTACAAAAATAATTAAAGAGGATCTAAGTAAGAATTTCCTTCTAAATATAACCTCTTGTCCTTTTAAACTAAACATTCTTATTCTTTACAAAATGTCACTGATTATTATCTGCCTTTTCCATTTAAACACTGCCATTTCAACATTTCAAGAACTTGATAAAATTGCAATCGGTTACAGTTAATATTCGTATTATTCAAATAATTTTAGATTAATTTATAAAGCGTTTTCCCCCTAATATGCAGGAGTGAGAATACGGTTTTATTTAGATGAGGAAAAAGGCAAAAAAAGAGACTCAAACTTGAGCCTCATTTAAATCCCCTTATTCTCTTTAAACCATTGATCCATTTGTTTCATAATTGAATTCATCGCATCTATATTCGAAAACTTGGGTAGCTCTGCTAGCATTGCTTGTTTAGGCGCTTTCGCTTCAGGACCTTTTTTCTGCAGAATTAATATGCTCTTACCATGTCTTTCATCTTTAAATAGTGATAATGGTAATTTGATAAATCCTTGAATAATGGCTACTTCTTTTAAATACTTATTCAATTTAGGAGCTTCTTTTGTTTCGAATAAAGAATTAGGAACAATAAAGAAGAGGTATCCATTAGCCTTTATATGATTGATGCTTTGCTCCATGAATAAATGATGGGAATAGGAATGGCCTTCATCTGCCTTTAATTGATATTTAGCAGCCTCTAGATCGTTTGGATAATACCCTACTGGTAAGTCGCATAGAACCACGTCGACAGGATCTATTAATAGCCTCTCTAAACTATCTTGGTTAAAAAAGTGGATCGGATGCTCTTGCAAGTTTGCATTAATATAGGCAAGTTTAATCAGTAAATCATCCACATCAACACCATAGCTATCTATAGTTTCTATTCCTAAATAGTTTAATATGGTTGTTAGTAAATTTCCTGTACCTACCGCAGGATCTAAAATTGAAAGTTCTTTTCTATTTCCAATAAATTTACTTACTAAATATCCCAAAAACAATCCTATTGTATCTGGTGTCATTTGATGATTTGGTTGAGCACCTTCTTTTAAGCCTTTTAAGATAGCTAATTGATAGGCTTTGCGAAGTTCTTCTTTTTCAAATGTATCCAAAGAAACTGATTCATATTTTCTCTTTAAGCTTTTCACAGTTACTTCACTAAGGTTTTCCTGAAGAATTGATCCTTGAAATAAATTTTCCCCTGTTTCAGCCAATGCCTCTATGTAAGTAAATTCACACTCCTTAGCAAGTAAATCTGCCGTTTCATTAATAACCGTAAATAAATTCTCGATTTTTGAAATTGTTTTCATTCATTTACTCCTCCTAGCCTTTTACCTCTTACCATTCTAGACATACTTCATATTTTAGTCAAAATAAAGTGAAACTTCCATGATAGGTAAGGAGAAACAAAAAAAGGACTGATCCTTATTGAACAGTCCTTTAACTACTATTTTTAGCCTGACCTTATTGTGCTGATTTTGCTGCCTCAATTGCTGCTTCATAGTTAGGATGATTAGTCGCTTCACTTACATATTCAACATATGTTACTTTGTCATTTGAATCTACTACAAATACGGAACGAGCAAGTAAACGTAATTCTTTAATAAGCACTCCATACGCTTCACCAAATGATGCATCACGATGATCTGATAGGGTTTGAACATTTTCAAGACCATTCGAAGCGCACCATCTTTTTTGTGCAAATGGTAAGTCCATACTGATTGTCAAAACTTCTACATTTTCTAGTTGTGATGCATCTTCGTTAAAACGACGAGTTTGAGCATCACATACGCCAGTGTCAATAGAAGGCACTACAGAAAAAATTCGTACTTTCCCCTTTGAATCCGCTAACGAAACAGGTGATAAATCATTTGCTAATACAGTAAAATCAGGTGCTTGATCACCTACACTTACTTCATTTCCAAGCAGTGTTACCGGGTTATTTTTAAACGTAATTGAAGCCATACCGAATTCCTCCCTTATAATTATGTACAGAGTAAATATATCCTAGCTTACCATATTTATCAATTATTATGTTTGAGTAGATTTTGTTAATATATTACTCCGAAAAAATAACTGCCTAGTAACTAGGCAGTTTAAATATCTAAATCTTGCTTTTGATTTGAACCATTTTCTAGCGGGTCACTCTTTGTTTCACTATCTTTATTTTTCTTGAAAACTCCTTGAATCTTTTCAACCGCCTGTGGTGCAGCCTCTAGTATTTTCTCATATAAATGCGTACTTTCATCTAGGTGAAGCATTTTCACTCCGTTGGATGATACGATTAAAAATGCTATTGGAGTAATAGAAACACCTCCACCGCTTCCTCCACCAAATGGAAGCTTAGATCCCTTTTGTCCATCGGTTTCTTCCGTATTCGTTGAATTAAATTCACTACCACCAGCTGCAAACCCAAATCCTACCTTTGATACAGTAAGAATAACACTTCCATCTGGTGTTTCAACTGGATCACCTACAATCGTATTAACATCAATCATTTGCTTAAGGTTTTCCATTGCAGTTTTCATTAATCCTTGAATTGGATGATCACTCATAGTATGTATCCTCCTTTTAATTATGTTTAAACGGTCATGTTCATAATATTTAAGTTGTCGTCTTCTACCATTTTGTTAATTTGCAAAAAATGAAAATGGCTTACTTTTTAAATTTGGACGACCACCTCGCCAATATTTTATGAACTGAATACCTGCGAAAATAGCATGCCCGATTCTAAACTGAATCATACATTTGAATTTTGTCCTTGAGCAGTAGACATTAAATGCAGGTGATATAGTCATTGCAGGTGTAGTTTGTAATTGCATATAACTGCCGATTAATCCAACAACACTGCCTTTAATAGACCAGGCAACACCAGATAGCATTCCGGTATGTGCTGCATCTCCTATTCCTATCTGAGAATGCCACTCTAATTCTTTTACTTTTATTTTCTTTAAAAAACGGCGAACAATTTTATGCAGCCCTATAATATGCTGGAGAAATTCTTTCACATCGTGGAGAGCCTTAACTTCCTCCTCAGGTGTGATTTTTTTTTGTGTTTCCTTTACGTTTCGCTTAGACTCTTCAGTCCCAGGCTTTTGTTCTTGTTTTAAGATAATATTCGCTTCATCGTCAATCTTCACAAGAGGGATATTTATTGTATATTGAATGAAACGCCAAGCACGAAGTTTAATTTTAAAATGATCATCATCGCCAATATGCTGAAGATCCAAGATAACCGTCAATTTTGTGATGAAGATAAGAAAAAGTATGATAAATAATATGATTAGAATAAGTATGATCCAGAACAAATTCATCACATCCTTTCAATTTCCCATTATCACCCCTATAAATACAAAATAAACCTGCTAAATGATTAGCAGGGTTGATAATGAGTAGCGTAAGTTTTCTATATTTCGGATAGATTCGCATTGCTTAATACCTGTTTTTCACTCACTTCTTTTGAAAAAATTTTTTCATGTATGACTAGAGTGTCAGCAAAAATATCATGTAATGCTTGTTTTTTAGGCGTAAAAGCAGTAATTAAAAAACCAATCCATATTGTCTTTGAAATATATCTTCCTATTAATTCTCTGAAAATAATTGTAGCCCAACTCAGCTTCTTGTCTTTCATTGATACAACTTTTAACCCAAATATCATTTTACCTAAGGTTTGGTTAAGAAGCTTTGTCATAATGACAAAGTAAAGAAAATATGTAATAGCTGTCGCAATGGAAACTGGTGAGAAAATAAAAGAGTTATTGTTATCTAAACCAATAAAACTGAATATGGGATAAATGATAATACGATTGACACTTCCGATAACTAGTAAATCTATTAAATATGCCCAAAAACGAATCCAAAATCCAGCAAGCAAATTCGGATAATGAACGACCGTTTCCTTTTCGACAGGCTGCTGTTCAATATCTTCATCTTGATACGAGCCTTCAAATGTAGAGTCCACGTTCATTCCCCCTTATTCAGAATATAAATACATTAATCTCGGCGAATTTGAATTTGACAAAAGCTGAAGTAGCGTAGATAACTCAGCATCTTCCTTAAATATTTTGCTTGCACTCAT
>DASQMK010000446.1:0-16234 GCA_035645575.1 Metabacillus sp. | reverse complement strand
AGCATTTTCATGGCACGTTCACGGTTTTTAATTTGTGAACGTTCAGTTTGACATGTCACAACAATACCTGTTGGAGTATGTGTAATACGAACAGCAGAGTCAGTCGTATTGATGTGCTGTCCACCGGCACCACTTGCACGGTACGTATCAATTTTTAAATCCTCTGTGCGGATTTCAATGTCGATTTCTTCATTAAATTCTGGCATCACTTCACATGAAACAAATGAAGTATGGCGACGGCCTGATGAATCGAATGGAGAAATACGTACTAAACGGTGAACCCCTTTTTCTGCTTTTAAATAGCCGTATGCATTATGTCCTTTTATAAGAAGGGTTACACTCTTGATTCCTGCTTCATCACCCGGTAAGTAATCGAGTGTTTCTACCTTAAAGCCTTTTTTCTCTGCCCAACGAGTGTACATACGAAGAAGCATTGAACCCCAGTCTTGAGACTCAGTCCCGCCAGCACCTGGGTGAAGCTCTAAGATTGCATTGTTTTTATCATGCTGCTCACTTAGTAATAATTGAAGCTCAAAGTCGTTTAGTTGTGAAACAAGTTCCTTTAGTTCAGATACGAGTTCACCTTGTAGATCTTCATCTTCCTCTTCTTTTACAAGCTCATATGTTAATTGAAGGTTTTCGTATGATTCATTTAGATTGTGGAATTGGTCCACCATTTCTTTTAAGGCATTTGTTTCATTTATAATTGCTTGAGCTGCATTTTGATTGTCCCAGAAATCTGGGGCTGTCATTTGTGATTCAAGTTGTTGAATACGTGCTTCTTTGATATCGAGGTCAAAGAGACCCCCTAAAGTCCGCTAAACGTTTAGCTGTTTTTTCAAGCTCTTGTCGAATTTCTACTAGTTCCATTTTGTTCACTCCATTTATAGTCTCTGAAAATTGGCCGTTGATTTGCGCTCCAGGATTCTCGCTTTCCGCGGGGCGGGCGGTGAGCCTCCTCGGCTACGCCTGTGGGGTCTCACCTGTCCCGCTTCTCCCGCAGGAGTCTCGCACCTTCCGCTCCAATCAACTAAGTGCTACATTCATCATAGCGTTTTAATAAATATATCTAACTAACATTAATCACGTGTATTATCTCGCAAACAAGAGAGAGGCTTTTACCTCTCTCTTGTTCAATAATTGTTTATTATATACTGTACGAACTACTAAAATCTAGTTATTGTCCGCAGCAGTTTTTGTATTTTTTTCCGCTGCCGCATAGGCAAGGGTCGTTGCGGCCGATTTCGACCACTTTACGAGCTGGTTTCTTTTTCGGTGCTTCGTCACCCTCTTTTGGATGTACAGCTGTTTGACCTTGTGCAACCTCTTGACGTTCTAGATTGTTGCGGATTTGAGCTTTCATGATATATTTCGCTACGTCTTCTTCAATTGAAGCGATCATGTTTTCAAACATTGCGAAGCCTTCCATTTGGTATTCACGTAATGGATCGTTTTGACCGTATGCACGTAAATGGATACCTTGACGAAGCTGATCCATCGCATCAATATGATCCATCCATTTCGAATCAACTGCACGAAGAAGGATAACTTTTTCGAATTCGCGCATTTGCTCTTGACCGAATTCTTCTTCCTTCGTATCGTAGTGAGCGATCGCTTTGTTATAAATGAGCTCGACCATTTCTTCAGGCTCTTTACGACGAAGATCACCGATTGTTAGCTCATCCTCTTGAAGAATATTGGCATTCATAAAGTCAATAATGCCTCCTAAATTCCAATCTTCTTCAACCTCTTCTTTAGGAGTATACATGGCAACGGCACGCTCGATTGTTGATTTAAGCATTTTTTCAACAATTTCACGAAGGTTATCAGAATCAAGCACCTCAAAGCGTTGCTTATAAATAACTTCACGTTGCTGACGAAGAACATCGTCATATTGTAGAAGTTGTTTACGTGCATCAAAGTTATTACCTTCTACGCGTTTTTGAGCTGATTCAACGGCACGTGATACGATTTTACTTTGGATTGGTTGCGTATCATCCATTCCAAGGCGATCCATCATATTCATCATGTTTTCAGATCCGAAGCGACGCATCAATTCATCTTCCATTGAAAGATAGAATTGTGTAATACCCGGGTCACCTTGACGACCTGAACGTCCACGAAGCTGATTATCAATACGACGTGATTCATGGCGCTCCGTCCCAATGACCGCTAATCCGCCAAGCTCGCGAACACCTTCACCAAGCTTGATATCTGTACCACGACCAGCCATGTTAGTTGCGATCGTGACCGCTCCACGCTGACCTGCATTTTCAATGATTTCCGCTTCTTTTTCATGGTTTTTCGCATTCAATACATGATGCGGAACACCTTTTTTCTTTAACAGCTGGGAAATTAACTCAGATGTTTCAACCGCTACTGTCCCAACAAGAACCGGCTGACCTAAGTCATAACGCTGCTTTACTTCTTCCACAACCGCACGGAACTTTCCTTCCATTGAACGGTATACTAAGTCAGCTCTGTCATCACGAGCAATTGATCTATTCGTTGGAATCGCGACTACTTGCATATTGTAAATATTACGGAACTCTTCTTCCTCAGTTTTCGCTGTACCTGTCATACCGGACAACTTTTTGTACATACGGAAGTAGTTCTGGAATGTAATAGTTGCTAATGTCATGCTTTCGTTTTGAATTTCAAGACCTTCTTTTGCCTCAATTGCTTGGTGAAGACCATCACTATAGCGACGTCCCTTCATTAAACGACCTGTGAACGAGTCAACAATGACAACTTGTCCTTCATCAACGACATAATCCACATCTTTTTGCATGACGAACTGTGCTTTTAACGCTTGGTTAATATGGTGAAGAAGGGCTACATGTGAAATATCATAAAGATTTTCAATACCGAACGCTTTTTCAGCTTTTGTCATTCCATCTTCAGTTAGCTGAACAGCCTTTGTTTTCACATCATATGTGAAGTCTTCTTCTTGTTTAAGCTGACGAACAAAGCCGTTTGCTTGAATATATAGCTTAGTTGATTTGGCTGCCTGACCAGAAATAATAAGCGGTGTTCTCGCTTCATCGACTAAGATCGAGTCAACCTCATCGATTACCGCAAAATTAAGCGGACGCTGCACCATTTGTTCACGATAAAGAACCATGTTATCACGTAAGTAATCGAAACCTAGTTCATTATTCGTAGAATACGTAATATCTGCAGCATAGGCTTCACGTTTTTCATCTTTACTCAATGAATTTAAGTTAAGACCTACTGTTAGACCTAAAAATTCAAATAACTGCCCCATCTCATGTGCGTCACGGCTTGCTAAGTATTCATTGACTGTGACAACATGAACACCCTCACCGGAAAGAGCATTTAAATAAACAGGCATAGTGGAAGTTAGTGTTTTCCCTTCCCCTGTTTTCATCTCGGAAATATTTCCTTCATGTAAGGAAATACCCCCCATAAGCTGAACCTTATATGGATATAACCCTAGTACACGCTTCGCTGCTTCACGAACAACAGCAAACGCTTCTATTAATAAGTCATCAAGCGAAGTACCTTTCGCCACACGATCTTTAAATTCTTCTGTTTTTGCTTTTAAAGCCTCATCAGATAAGCCGCTCATTTGACCGCTTAATGCATCAATCTGATCAGCCATCTTTTCATAACGATTTAACGCACGTTTGTTAAAATCAAACACCTTATTTAAAATTCCAAGCATGTAATACGCTCCTCTGTGTTTAGAGTGAAAGATCATTTCCTTTTGTTACAAAACTAATTGTCTACCGTTTATTTTAGCACTATTTGGGGTAAGGGACAACTGGACAGGTGTGGGGATGGAAAATTGTCTTTAGTGGGTAAATTGAAAGTTGTCTATACTATAGATGGTTTTTGTGTGAGGTAAGCCTTAGTTAAAAAAGCTCTCTAAGAGTTTATCATTAAAAGTGTAACATGTTCATTAAACACGTTACACTTTTAAACCCTTAGAGTGGAGATGGATAAATACATTCGTGATTGCTCTAGAGATTAAGACAACCACTATATATAACAAAAAGATAGAAAAATAGTTAGCGCCACTTTTCAAATGAAAGAGGTGATGAGCGACAAGTATTGGTTTAAATATAAACGATAAAAATACAATTAATCCCAAAGAATACAGATAAAAATTTTTCTTATTATTTAACGTCCATTGATACAAAAGGATAAATAAAACCGGAACTAGTGAAGTATCTATTCCAACATTGATAGGTAAAAAAGGGATTGCTTTATACGGGTATTCAAAGAAGTTATATCTCGTGCCTATTGTATCTGTATAGACCATCCACACATGAATATTAAATCCAAAGAAACCTAATAAAAATACCCTCTTTTTATCGATTACAAAATACAGAACAATTAATGGAATGATAATAAAACTGACATTTATCCAAAATTGCCAAGTATCGAAGGATGAATAATCCACCCAGTAGTCAATCAAGCCTTTTGAGACCTTTTCCTGATTTTCTTTTAATTCGTTAAGCCGATCAAGTTGATCTTGCGGGAGATTTATTTTCATTCATTCACCTCTACATATGTTAATCATTTTATTATAGGCAAATTTCATGAAATAAAATCCTATCTCTTTTCCAAAAATACACATAGGTAAAAACACTCCTATTTGGTCTCATGGCAGTGTTTTTCGCTTTACGATTGAAGGAAAGATTCAACTTCTTTCTTTGTTGGCATCCCGGATTGTGCACCGAGCTTTGTAACAGAAAGAGCGGCCGCAGCGTTAGCAAACTGACTGGACTCCATCAATGATAATCCGTTACTAAGAGAAACAGCTAATGCTCCATTAAATGTATCCCCTGCTCCAGTAGAATCAACAGCCTCTACTTGATATCCGCTAATATGATGCACCTTTTTGTCATGATAGAGCTCGATACCTTTTGATCCTTTTGTTACAACGCTTTTATGTTTTAAGGCTTCTTTTTCTTCATTAGATAGACTTGTACTAAATAGAAGACGTTCTAATTCAGGTTCATTTGGTGTGATATAGGCGGCTTGGGTAATTAGGTTTTTTGGCAGCTTCTGCATTGGTGCAGGATTTAGGATGACCGGTACCTTATGTTTATGGGCTATCTCGGTTGCTTGTACGACACTTTCTAACGGAATTTCTAATTGTAGTAAAAGAATATCGGCATTTGCAATCAATTGTTCATGTTGTTGAACTAGTGTTGGTGTAAGCTTATGATTTGCCCCTGAAACAACAATGATACTATTGTCTCCTTCTGATAATATGATCGATGCGACACCAGTAGAAGTAGCTGTAATCGTATGTATGTAATCTGTCATAACACCTTGCTTTTGTAAATGTTGCTTTAATTCATTGCCAAAGGCATCATCTCCGACACAGCCAAGTAATGTAACATTTGCCCCAAGCTTTGCTGCCGCCACCGCTTGGTTCGCACCTTTTCCACCTGGAACAGTGAAAAAGTTTTCACCTAATACCGTTTCACCTACCCTTGGAATCGTGTTTGTCTGTGTCACAAGGTCCATGTTGATACTACCAATAACCAAAACCTTTGGATTCTTCATTATATAATCTCTCCTTAATATAAAACAGCGCCCTATTATAGGCGCTGCTGCTTATTATACATGTGGCTCAATTAAGCCATATTTTCCATCTTTACGTTTATACACAACATTTGTTTTATTCGTTTTCGCATCTGTGTAAACGAAGAAATTATGTCCAAGCATGTCCATTTGAAGAATTGCTTCCTCACTGTCCATTGGCTTAAGATTAAATCGTTTTGTACGAACAACTTCTTCTGATTCTTCCACTTCTTCCTGTGAAATATCTTCAGGCTGATAATTACTAAACACAAACTTTGGAGCACCCTGCTCACGAAGCTTGCGATTCACTTTTGTTTTATGCTTACGAATTTGACGTTCTAATTTATTGACAACAAGATCGATTGCCGCGTACATGTCTTGATGATTTTCCTCAGCACGTAGCACCAAATCTGTCATTGGAATTGTAACTTCAATTTTAGATTCCTGATCATTGTAATACTTTAAGTTAACATTGACATTTGCGTCAACGGACTCTTCAAAGTATCTCTCAAGCTTACCAATTTTCTTTTCTGCATATTCTCTTAATGCTGGAGTTATTTCAATGTTTTCCCCTCTGACGTTATATCTCATGATTGAACTCCTCCTTTTTGATAAAGCTATGTAGTATTATTTCTATACTTCCCTGCCTGTCTCCTGCATAAACTTGAAAAAAGTTTGTGAGATTTTGAAATAATTTGTAGAAGATTGTATGTTTGGGTAAAGTTTGTGAAGGTGACTTTAAGGGTATGTAAATAGTTTATGTTGAGTGTGTAGATTAAATGAAAAAACTCGCCTTGTGGTGGCGAGTTTTTTCCAAATTTAATCAATTTACTTTTGAACCTTTACAGTCGTTTGCCCAATGATCAAATAACCATTGAGATAACCATGGAAAACCAAAGTTTCCTCTGATGAATCCCAAGTAAAATCAGAACGCTCAAACTTGAATTGTCCAAGTTTTGCCTGGTTATAGTACCCTTTGTTGCTTGTTAGGGCATTTACACCGTTTATTGTTGCTCTGTCCAGGTCAAAATCTTTTGGATCAAATTGTTTCGGTACATCTACACGAACAGTGAAAATACCATTATTTCCTTTAATCACTTTTGGTGTTACTTCAATTGTGGCAGGAATGTACACAACAAATTGTTTATGAACTTCTGTTGTTAAGCCTGCAGCATTTGTTGCAAGAATTGTGATGTTGTAAACACCCGGTTTATCTAATGAAATTGACGAACCATTTTTAACTTCTTTTCCTGACGTTTCACCTGGTGTCGTGACGATCATTTTTTCCGATACAATATCTGAAACCGTATCTTCAGCTGTGTAAAGGAATGGCAATGTAGAATCTAATGCATATTCTTCATTTACTTCTATATTTACTTTAGGTGCTGTTTTGTCAATTTTCACTTCAACCGTTTGTACGTCTTCCATATTGTTCGCATTGTCGATTGAGAAGAATGAAACTTCATGAATTCCTTCGTCTGTTAAAGTAAAGGATGTTCCTTTTTCATAGTCAGATCCATTAATTGAGTAGAAGGTTGTTGTTACTCCACTTACTTGATCAGATGCTTCAAGATTTACTGTCACATCTTCTGTACTCCATGATTCAGGTGCATCAGATGTTGTTACTGGTGCAGTTTTATCTATCTTTACAACGATAGTTTGTGGTTCCTCTTTGTTTCCAGCATGATCAACTGAATAGAAGGATACAAGATTTAGACCTTCTGTTTCTACAACAAAAGATATTCCCTCAATGTATTCAGATCCATTGATAGAATAGTAGGTCTTGGTCACACCACTGTGTTCATCTTTTGCTGTTAAGTTCACTGTTACATTTTCTTTGCTCCAGATGTCTTGTGCATCAGATGCTGTCACTGGTACGGTTTTATCAATTTTCACTTCAATTGTTTGGGCTTCTTCTTTGTTACCAGCTTTATCAACGGAATAAAAGGATACTAGGTTAAGACCTTCTGTTTTTACAACAAATGATGTTCCCTCATTGTATTCAGATCCATTGATAGAATAGTAGGTCTTGGTCACACCACTGTGTTCATCTTTTGCTGTTAAGTTCACTGTTACATTTTCTTTGCTCCAGATGTCTTGTGCATCAGATGTTGTCACTGGTGCGGTTTTATCAATTTTCACTTCAATTGTTTGGGCTTCTTCTTTGTTACCAGCTTTATCAACTGAGTAGAAGGATACTTTGTGAACACCTTCTCCTTTTACCTCAAAAGAAGTGCCTTCTGTAAAATCACTGCCATCAACTGAATAATATGTTTTTGCTACTCCTGTTTCATTATCTGTAGCCGATAATGTAATGACCTGGTCTTGATTTACCCAAGCTGTTGGTGCGTCGCTTGTTGTCACAGGTGCCTCTTCATCTTTGATTAGCTTCGCAAGAACAACGTTAGATGGAGCAGACTCACCAAATGAGTTACTGTAAGACGTTACGACATACTCATGATTTGCATAGGTTAAATTCATAACCGTATACATTAAATTATTTACCTTTTCTGCAATTAACACTAATTCTCCATTAATCACTTCATAGATGTTGTAGCCATTTGCATAGGTAATAAAATTCCAATTAATTCTTGCACTTGTTTCGTTTACCAACGTTAAGCTGGCTGTTGGTGGCTCCATAATCGGGTAAACAATTGTTTCTGTAATACGATTTGATGGTTTTGATTCGCCGAATCGTGTATTGTAGGCTGTTACCTCAAAAGAATGTGTATCTTCTGAAAGATTATTAGCTTTATAGCTTCGTGCCGTACCTTTATAAATTAATTTTCTCTCATCATTTGTGATTTGATATACACGATATTCATTTGCCCAAGCTGCTGCAGGCCAAGATAACGTAATATTGTTTATATTTTCTACTTTCCCTGAAATAACCGGTGCTTCGACAACAGGCCATGTTAATGAGAAGTCGATAGAGCTTCCCTTTGGTGATTCATCAAAGCGATTACTATATGAATGAACTACATATTCGTAATCTCCCTCTGGCATATTGCTAAATGTGACAGAAGTTCCTGTTACAGTTTTCTGTAAGACACGCTCACCATCAATAATTAGATACACATGATAAGCAGTTGCATATGTTGAAGCATTCCATCTCAACACAATATCATTTCCATTAGCTATACTTTTTGTTAGATTTTCCGGTGCTTGCATGATTGGATGAATAAGGGTTAAAGAAAGGTCGCTTCCTTCTATAGATTCACCAAAACGGTTGCTTTCAGCCCGAACCTCATATTTGTAGTCACCTTCTGGCATATTGACAAATGTGTTAAGTGTTCCTGTTACTGTTTTTACTAGAACGCGCTCGCCATCAATCATTTGATATATATTGTAGCTTGTTGCGTAATCTGAAGCATCCCATCTCAAGCGAATATCATTTCCATTTAGAATGGTTTCCGAAAGATTAGCAGGAGCCTGCATCGTTGGGTGTACGAGTGTAAAAGACTCTTTACTTCCTTCAGCTGATTCACCAAAGCGTGTGCTATCAGAATGAATCACATACGTATAATCGGCTTCAGGCATATTATTAAATCTGACTGACGTTCCTGTTACGGTTCTTTCTAAAACCGGCTCGCCATCGATGATTTGATACACATTATAAGCTGTTGCATATTCTGAAGCATCCCATTTTAATGAAATGTCGTTTCCGTTAAGGATTGTTTGTGATACATTTTCCGGTGCCTTCATCGTTGGATGAACCATTGTTAAAGAGACTTCACTGCTCTTTTCTGATTCACCAAAACGGCTGCTTTCCGAATGAACAACATACGTATGGTCGCCCTCTGCTACATTAACAAGGCTTGTAGATAGAGAAGAAACTGATTTAACTAATTTTTTTTCACCATCAATGATCTCATAAACATTATAGGAGTTAGCATACTCAACTGATTTCCAGCTCAGTGCAACATCATTTCCGTTTTTGACTGTATAGGCAAAATCAGCAGGAGCTTCCATTGTCGGATGTACTAAAGAAATTTCTGTGCCCGCATTTTCCTCAGATTCACCGTATAAGTTTGAATAAGAATAAACCTCATATTGATAGTCACCCTCTGGTAGGTTCGTAAACCTTACAGACGTTCCTGTTACGGTTCTTTGAAGAACACGTTCACCATCGATTACTTGATAAATGTTATAGCCATTCGCGTTTTGAACAGCTGTCCACTTTAACGTAAGATCATTTCCATTTGTAATCGTATGTGACAAGTCAGTCGGTGCTTGCATCGTAAGTCCTGTTAATGTCAATGTTACTTTGCTGCCACTAGCTGACTGACCAAAACGCGTAGAGTTAGCGTAAACAACATATGTGTAATTCCCTGGTGCTATGTTACTATATGTAACAGTTGTCCCAGTGACAGTATTTTTTAAAACTTCTTTGCCATCAACTAATTGATAGACTTTATAGTTTGTAGTATATGGTGCTGGATCCCAGCTAATAGTAAAGCTGGATGCACTTTTAATCGTTTTTACTACATTAGCCGGTGGCTCCATCTTAGGATGGACGAGTGTAATTGATTGCTTGCTGCTTTCTTTTGATTCACCAAACCGACTGGAGTAAGAGTGGACTTCATAGCTGTAATTGCCTTCCGGCTGATTATTATATCGGACAGTTGTTCCACTAACCGTACTCTTTAGGACCTTTTGACCATCAATGACTTGATAGATTTTATAGTTATCAGCATTTGCAGCACTATTCCAGCTTAGGACGATATCATTCCCATTTTGAATCTCGTATTTGAAGTTTTCTGGTGCAGCCATTGTTACTGTCTCTACCTGTAACGAAACCTTACCACCTTCGTTTGATTCACCAAAACGGTCGCTATATGAATAAACCTCATATGTATAATCTCCGCCAGGCATGTTTTTGAATGTGACACTTGTTCCTGTCACTGTGTTTTGTAAAACTTTTTCCCCATCAATGATTTGATAGATTTTATAGCTGTTAGCATAAGACACGCTTCCCCATGTTAACGTAAGATCATTAATATTTTGAAGCCTGTACGAAACGTTTTCTGGTGCGGCCATTGTAATAGAGCCAACTGTTACATTTTGTTGACTGCCCTTTTCTGACTCGCCAAATCGGTCACTGTTTGAGTGGACCTCATACACATACTCCCCAGCAGAAACATTCGTTAATTTTAAAGAAGTACTTGTTACTGTATCCTTTAAAACCTTTTCACCATCATTCACTTGATAAACCTTGTAATCCTTCGCAAATGAAACAGAATCCCATTTTAATGTGACGTCATTCCCATTTGTCACAGAATACGTGAAGTTTTCCGGTGCTGTCATTGTAGGGTAAACAACCTCAACATCAAGCTTGTTTGATAATGAAGATTCTCCGTACAATGAATTTACAGCAGAAACAGCATATGAATAATTGCCTTCTGGAGCATTGCTCACTGTGTGAGTTGTTGCTGTTACAGAAGTTAGTAACGACTGTTCACCATCTCCTGAGATTTGATAAATGTTATATTTTTCTGCATACTGTGATGCATCCCAGCTTAATACGATGTCATTACCGTTTTTGATTGTATGTGTGAATGTTGTGGGTGCCACCATCTCAGGGTATTCAATCGTAACTGAGACAGGAGCACTTGGACCTGATTCCCCCTCAGAGCTTAATGTCGATACAACATACTGATAATTACCTTCCTCAAGATCATTGACAGTGTAACTGTTCGACTTCGCTTCCCCTAAAGGAAGAATTTGTCCATCTTTAATCTCATACACCTTGTAACCCGATGCTCCGTATACAGCGTTCCAGGTTAGCTTCACATCATCAGGTGTTACCTTTTCAACAGCAAGATTACTAGGAGGTAACATAATGTCTGATGTTGCAAATACGCTACCAATTGGAACAATCACTTGGTAACTGAGAAGCACCAATGCAATAAGCAATGGTTTCAAACGAAATAAATTTCTCATTTTCCTTTTTCCTTTCTTTGTGAAAAAGGCATAAAAAAATAAACCTTTTACAAGGTTCATAGATTGATAGACTATGATCCCTTGTGGTAACCGGCTGCCATTCATGAAATATCATCTCATGAGTAAGGCCCTTGGCTTTGCGTCCCATCGTTTCCGATGGTTTGCCTTTTTCACTTGGTAGTTTAATAGTATATCAACATCGTAATACTTTTATCCTAATTAATAAATAGTTCTTAATAACTATTTTTAGTTAATTATTCCTGTTTGTAGTTTTATTGACTCATATCTTTTCAATACATGTAGTTAATTACGCTTATCATAAAATAATCCGCTTATCGTGTCTTTTTGATAAGGATCATGGTATTTTTCCTGGCTCACTTTATTATTCATTAGTTTACGCAATTCAGATTGAATATCGTTTTTTATACTTGCTATGTGGTGGTCAATTTTCTTGTTTAATTCAATAAGTTTCATCCCTATCGTTTTTTGTTCTGTTGTATAGGGAGGTTGAATCGTTTTTATCATTTGCTCACGATCTTCTAAGTAAGATTCTATTTTACGAATAAACTCATCTCGCTCTTCACTTGATGATCCTTTTTGTAAAAGAGAAAGGAGTTCTACACTGACATCATATAGCTTTTGTACAGCATCCACTATGCTTGTCCACCTTGATGTTGCTTCTGACGATTCACTTGAATCACTTGCTTCCATGTATCACGAAATTCCGTTACATACCCTTGTACTTCGTCCAATATTTCAAGGTCATTACTAATGTTCGCTTCTACAAGACGATTCTTCATATAGTCATACATTGCTAACATATTTTTTGAAACCTCATAATCCATGTTGATGGTTACCATTAGTTCTTGAATAATATTTTGCGCTTTGATTAAATTTGTATTTTTCTCACTAATATCATTTTTCTCGATTGCTTTTCTAGCCAGCTTAATAAATTTTATACATCCATTGTACAGCATTAATGTTAGTTCACCTGGTGACGCTGTTGTCACTGCGTTTGATTGATATGATTGATACGGGTTGCTCATTGCCATTTAACTTGCACTCCTTTTATTAACTCTTTATACCTTTTTATCAACAGCTAATCCTAGAAATTCTGTCATTGATGCATAAATATCGAGTAATTTTTTGGATGGAATTTCACGGATAACTTCCTGTGTATTTGCATCAACAACTTTTACATAATACTTGTTTAATTCATCATGTAGTTCAAATTTTAAAGAAGTTGTAGTTGGTGTTAAGAAATGATTCATTCCTTGTACAACTTCTTCAAGCTTTTCTTTTGTGATCTTTATATTATGACCTTCTGTTTTAAGCTCTTCTGTTTCTAATTTATCCTTTGAGACTTGTTTTTTTTCAGTGATATCTATGGTGTTGTTAGCAAAAGAATTAAAAGAAATACCCTCGACTGACATTTACCTCTTCTCCCTTCCATCTACAAACCCTTCTATTATATATATCGGTTGTAAGTCATGAAAATTTAATCATTCATATAAAAAAACGAAGTGAAGGAAATAACCTCCACTTCGTATTACATCCCACCGCCGAACTGTTGCATGAGCCAGCCGCTTTGTGAGTTTGCTCTTTGCATCGCGGCTTCCATCGCTTGGAATTGCTTCCAATATCTACTTTCTATCTGCTGTAATCGATCCTGTTCTCTGGAGATTCCACTCTCAATATTTTTTAATTCTTTTGCTAACACGCTATTGACATCAATAGTCGAGTTTAAGGAACCTGCTTTTTTTCCAAGGTCTGAGATCCCTTGTCCTAGTCTTTCATATAATCTTCTTCCAATACCACTTTCGTCATGCTTCATTTTATTGGTTATTGTATTTCCCTCTGTAATACTACTAGTCGCACTAAATAGTTTTTTTACACTATCAAGATTCGTTTCAAGAACTGCTTTTAGCTTTGTTTCGTCTAATTCTAATTTTCCGTTATCTCGATAGTTTTTACTTGTTGTAATACCGATATCAGATAGGAATTTAAAACCATCATCGCCATTTGCAACGGGCGTCATAAAACTACTTCTTAGATCATTTAAAAGGCCTGAAATTGTTCGGTCACCAGTTAACAAACCACTTTTCGCTTTTTCTTCCCATAATTCGATTTCCCGATCTTTCATTTCACTTTTTTGCTCGTCTGTTAAAGGAGGAAAATCACGGTAACGTTTTTCAGTGATCTTTGAGTTTATATCAGCAACTAATTCATTATATTTATCGACAAATGTTTTAATACTGTCAAAGACAGCCTGTGTATCTGGTTTTGTTTCAACCGTTACTGGTTGATCACCCGAAATGTTTGATTTCAAATCGAATTTTATTCCGTCAAAGGTAAAGCTGTTTCCAGTAGGATTAATGGTCAAACCGTTAATGATGACTGTTGCGTTTTCTGCATTAAGACCTTTAGCCGCTGTTACCCCATTATTAGGCGTAAACGTATCTGTACTGTCATTGATTAAACCGTTAAAAAGACCTAGCTTATTTGATGTAGCAGTGGTATCACCATCAACAGCCAAATTCGTTATTTCGATTTGTGAAGTTGCAGCTTTTGTGGTGCTTGTTAAAATGATTGAATTACCATCTTTAAAATAAGATGCTTTTACACCTGCACCAGCATTATTTATTTTTGTGATAGCAGAAGAAATGGTATCTTCAGGAGCTAAAGTAATATCCATACCATTCAAATTAAACGTGATTTCTTGTCCAATCGCTTCACCTGATGGTACATTTAATGTAAAACTAGCTGAGGCAGCCCTAGCGTCTGAGGCCATCGTTGCTTCGGTAATGGTGTATGAAGAAGTCGATGGAGTCCCAGTAACTGTAGCTCCAACTTGTGCTGCGTTACTTACAGATGCTGTTTGTTTGTTAAAAGGCGTTTGTAATCTTAGGCTTTCTGTTGCTTTACGAAAACTATCTAGCTTTGAGTTTATATCTCTGTAAGTATCTGTTTTCCATGTATTGATTGTTTTGGCTTGCTGTAATTTAATTAATCTACTTTTTTGTGCGTCAACTAACTGCTTTACCATGCTTTCAGTGTCCATACCTGAGGCTAAACCTGAAAATCTGATTGTTGTACTGTTTATCATCTTTCTCCTCCTTCTCCCTTTTTTATCGATTTCGTTTTCATCGATAAGAGAATCTTAAATAGCTATCTATTTATGAAAAATCTTTATAATATATATCGGTCGTATAATGGAGATATATAGTGGTTGGAAGGAAGTTTTTTCTTATTATGAAAAAAGACCCTAGTATAACTAGGATCTCCTTTAAATTCAATATAAAAATTAACGAAGTAACTGTAATACAGCTTGAGGCTGTTGGTTAGCTTGTGCAAGCATAGCTTGAGAAGCCTGGTTAAGGATGTTGTTCTTAGTGAAATTCATCATTTCTTTAGCCATGTCAACGTCGCGAATACGAGATTCAGCAGCTTGTAGGTTTTCAGATGCATTATCAAGGTTTTTAATAGTGTGTTCTAAACGGTTTTGGTTAGCACCAAGGTTAGAACGTGCTGCAGAAACTTTTGCAATTGCTGCATCTACTAGTGCTACATCAGCATCAAAACTAGTGCCATCTGCAGCTATTCCACTAACAGTTAAATGTGCTGCAGTAAATCCTTCACCAGCATTGCCTGAATCAATTGTAACTGTAAGTTGTTGTCCCGTATTAGCACCAATTTGTAAGTCAGCTGAATAGTTACCATCTAGTAACTTTTTACCGTTAAATTCAGTACGATCAGCAATTCCATTTAGTTCATCGTTCAACTGTGTAATTTCATCTTGAATAGCTTGTAAATCATCACCTTCTAAAGTTCCTGCATTACCCGCTTGAACTACTAGCTCACGTTGACGTTGTAAGATTGCGTGTACTTCATTTAATGCACCTTCAGCAGTTTGAATTAACGAGATTCCGTCTTGAGAGTTACGAGATGCTTGGTCTAACCCGCGAATTTGCCCACGCATTTTTTCAGAGATTGAAAGACCTGCAGCATCATCACCAGCACGGTTAATGCGAAGACCTGAAGATAATTTCTCCATTGCTTTACCAGCTGCATTAGTGTTCATGCTCATCTGACGGTGAGAGTTCATTGCATTTAAATTGTGATTGATAATCATGTTATATTTCCTCCTTGAAATTGTGTTTGTCCACATCCATGTGGTTAGTATTTTTTTAGCTAAAGTCGGCCGCCTTTAGCTGTGATTTCCTTACACTTTATATATCGACATGCATGGTAAAAGTTTAATAGATTTTTAAATTTTTTATAATTTTTTCTTCACCACTAAACTTATTTGAACATGAAAAAACCTTAAGCCTCTTCACTTAAGGTTAAAGTCTTGCTTTTTTATTTGTTCCAAAATGGATGTAGAGATAGAAGCAGCTTCGTTGTTGGATTCTTGTATGGATACGTACACTTCTTTACGATGTATCTCGACATGTTTTGGTGCGTCAATTCCTAGTTTGATTTGGTCGCCTTGTACGGATAGAATTTTTATTTCTATATCATTTCCGATCTGGATAGCTTCATTTAGTTTTCTTGTTAAGACTAGCATACTTCCACCTCTTTATTTGGCTGCTTTCTCTGAGAACAGCTTATGTTTTGTTGTGTATGGAGAGTCATTAATAATAATTTGCTTTGCTAGTTTTTTGTTTTCATTAATAATAATAGGACCTTGTAAATTTGCTGTGGATTCTTCGAATGGGTCCTTTAAGGT
>DASQMK010000445.1:0-8520 GCA_035645575.1 Metabacillus sp. | reverse complement strand
GATAACTACTTCGACATCCAGCTCCAGCGCCTAGCCCCTCGAGGTCATAAGCTAATATAGAATTGAAGGCAAAGGACGCCTTCTATTCTAAATCATCTTATTTGCCCTAGGCTGACCAAGGCGCTTGCGCTTTTGTTCCTATTTGGAAAATCTTTATCCCTTACACTCTGCAATTAACTATTCTCCACACTTATTACTATGCAAAAAAGTTTGTAAAAAACAAATTTGGAAAATAATAGATGTATGGTCAAAAAGACCTAAATCCGCCAAAGTGGGTGGTTGATAGTGTCTTTTTGGAGTGGACACCAAAAGAGGTGTAGAGAGTTGTTGTACTTCTGATTAAATTTTTAGTAAAATAAAAAGGTTAGAGACTACTGATGAAAGAGGTGGTTTACATGGCTAAGCCGGTCAAAATTGATTCGGAGTATATTACTCTAGGTCAATTTCTAAAATTAGCAGATGTTATTCAATCTGGAGGAATGGCTAAATGGTTTTTATCAGAATATGAAATTTTTGTGAATAATGAACCTGAAAACCGCCGTGGAAAAAAACTAAGAGATGGCGATGTTCTCTATATACCTGATTTCGGCACGTATATTGTGAAAAATTAAAGTTGGTGTACAAATTTTGTTTATAAAAGAGCTGAAATTAAAAAATTACCGTAATTATGAGGATCTAACTGTACAATTTGAAAATAAAGTAAATGTCATTCTTGGTGAAAACGCACAAGGGAAGACAAATGTTATGGAATCAATATATGTTTTAGCGATGGCAAAATCCCACCGTACCTCGAATGATAAAGAACTAATCGGTTGGGATAAAGAGTATGCTAAAATAGAAGGTAGTATCGAAAAATATAATCGCTCAACCGCTCTTCAATTAGTTGTTTCTAAAAAGGGGAAAAAAGCAAAGCTGAATCATATAGAGCAAGAAAAGCTTAGCCAATACGTCGGAGCTATGAATGTGATAATGTTTGCTCCTGAGGATTTAAACTTAGTGAAAGGAAGTCCTCAAGTAAGAAGGCGGTTTATTGATATGGAAATAGGTCAAGTTTCAGCTGTTTACCTTCATGATCTAAGTCGGTATCAAAAAATTATGCAGCAGCGAAATCATTATTTGAAATTGTTGCAGCTTAGAAAGCAAAAAGACCAAACAATGCTCGATGTTTTAACAGAACAATTATGTGAAGCAGCTGCTAAGATTATTAATAAACGTCTTCAGTTTATTTCTGAGCTTCAAAAATGGGCTGAGCCGGTTCACTCTGGAATTAGTAGAGGTTTAGAAACACTTAGAATTCAATATAAGCCCTCTGTTGATGTATCAGAAGATCATGATTTGACGAAAATGATAGAAGCATACGAACAAAAATTTGCTAAAATAAGAGAGAAAGAGATAGAACGTGGGGCTACTCTTGCAGGTCCTCATCGGGATGATATGCTCTTTTATGTGAATGATCATGACGTGCAAACATATGGATCACAAGGTCAGCAAAGAACAACAGCTTTATCACTAAAATTGGCTGAGATTGATTTGATTCATAACGAAATAGGAGAATATCCGATTCTTTTGCTAGATGATGTTTTATCTGAGTTGGATGACTTTAGACAATCCCACTTGTTAAATACCATTCAAGGTAAGGTGCAAACATTTGTTACTACAACAAGTGTAGAAGGAATCGACCATCAAACATTAAAAGAAGCTGCCACTTTTCATGTGAAAGCAGGAGAGTTTTCTGACGAAAAATGAGGTGATTCATGTGTATATCCATCTAGGTGACAATTATGTTGTCCCCTCAAAAGAGGTCGTTATGATATTGGATCGACAATCTTCGCAAGAGTCCTCAATTGTTAATGAATTTTTTAAAAAGCAGCAGGATAAGATCGTTCAACTAGCGAGTAATGACGCAAAATCCATAATTATAACGCTTGATAAAATTTATTTTTCCCCATTATCCTCAAGCACATTAAAAAAACGAGCACAAGTTGCTTTTGATATAGATTAAAATGACAGCTTTTATAGACTCAAATATAAAGCTACCTGTTAATCAATTATATTAATTGGTTACAGAATATTCTTTTCAGAAGCTATTGAATGTTAAGCTTCGAAATTGGTTATGTAAGCTTTAGGAAAAGTGTAGGTGATCAGTGTGACGACAGATAACAATCAAGTCCAACAACAATCATATGATGAAAATCAGATTCAAGTATTAGAAGGTCTAGAAGCTGTACGGAAACGTCCAGGGATGTACATCGGATCTACTAGTGGCAAGGGTCTGCATCATTTAGTTTGGGAAATTGTTGATAATAGTATTGATGAAGCTTTAGCTGGTTTCTGTACTGAAATCAATGTGATTATTGAAGAAGACAACAGTATTACTGTTAAAGATAATGGTCGTGGAATTCCAGTAGGTATTCATGAAAAAATGGGGCGTCCAGCTGTAGAGGTTATTATGACAGTCCTACATGCTGGAGGAAAATTCGGCGGTGGAGGATATAAAGTTTCCGGAGGACTGCATGGTGTAGGTGCTTCTGTTGTTAATGCCCTTTCAACAGAACTTAATGTCACTGTACATCGTGATGGGAAAGTTCATTTTCAAAAGTTTCATAAGGGTGTACCTGCAGCTGATTTAGAGGTTATTGGTGAAACAGATGTTACTGGTACCATCACTCACTTTAAGCCAGATGCTGAAATCTTTAAAGAAACGACAGAATACGATTATGAGATTTTAGCAAATCGTATTCGTGAGCTTGCCTTTCTTAACCGTGGTTTGAAAATTACAATTGAGGATAAACGTGAGAACAAGCGTTCAAATGAATACTACTACGAAGGTGGTATTAAATCTTATGTTGAGCACTTAAACCGTACTCGTGAGGTAATTCATGATGAGCCTGTTTATATTGAGGGTGAAAAAGACGGTATCACGACAGAAGTTGCCATTCAGTACAATGATAGTTATACAAGCAATATTTATTCTTTCGCTAATAACATCCATACCTATGAAGGCGGAACACATGAAGCTGGATTTAAATCAGCTTTAACACGTGTTATTAATGATTATGCTAGAAAGAATAAAATTTTTAAAGAAAGTGATGATAATCTATCTGGAGAAGATGTACGTGAAGGCATTACGGCGATTATTTCAATTAAGCATCCTGACCCACAGTTTGAGGGACAAACAAAGACAAAGCTAGGAAATTCAGAGGTTCGTACTGTTACTGACTCTGTTTTCTCTGAAGCGTTTGATAAATTTCTGCTAGAAAATCCATCAGTAGCCAGAAAGATTGTTGAAAAAGGTCTTATGGCAGCTAGGGCACGTTTAGCAGCTAAAAAGGCACGTGAATTAACTAGACGTAAAAGTGCTTTAGAAATTTCAAATCTACCAGGTAAATTAGCTGATTGCTCTTCTAAGGACCCCTCAATTAGTGAATTATACATTGTTGAAGGTGATTCTGCGGGTGGTTCTGCAAAGCAAGGACGAGATCGACATTTTCAAGCAATTTTGCCATTGAGAGGTAAGATTATCAATGTTGAAAAAGCAAGACTAGATAAAATTTTGTCAAATAATGAGATAAGAGCAATCATTACAGCATTAGGTACAGGGATTGGTGAAGACTTTGATATAACCAAGGCTCGTTATCATAAGGTTGTTATTATGACAGATGCAGATGTAGATGGAGCTCATATTCGTACATTACTTTTAACATTCTTTTATCGTTATATGCGTCCGATTATTGAACAAGGCTATATCTATATTGCTCAACCACCACTTTATAAAATTCAGCAAGGTAAACGAATTGAATATGCCTATAATGATAAACAACTTAATGAGTACTTAACGGAAATGCCTGATCAGCCAAAGCCGGGTATTCAACGTTATAAAGGTCTTGGAGAGATGAATCCAGAGCAATTATGGGAAACAACAATGTCTCCTGAGACGCGTACTTTACTTCAAGTTACTCTAGAGGACGCTATTGATGCGGATGAGACGTTTGATACTCTTATGGGAGATAAAGTTGAACCTCGTCGAAACTTCATCGAAGAAAATGCACAATATGTCAAAAATCTGGATATCTGATTAAGTGAATTATGAACACCTCATTTTGATGAGGTGTTTTTATAAATTAAGAAGAATGAAGTCTTTCACCATAGATTTGTCGAAAATCCAAGTTTTTCTTAAGAGGTCAGATATTTTATAAGAATTGTGTATTCAAACACTTAAAAATATAGTGAATATCTATGAAATATCTAGTAAATTCATGTGTATTCTCTCTTCAATATTGCTATAATGAAGAGTAGACTATTAAATAAACTATCCAATTGGGCAGTATTTATAACAGACAAATACTATCAACCATTGTCAAAACTGATAGTATTTTGCCGTTTTCTGGTGAATTATTTGGCACTCCCAATTAAGATGCAAAAAGAAAAAGGGAGGTTATCTTAATATGGCGGAAAATCAAAGCTCTCAAGTTATAGAAAGAAATATAAGTAACGAAATGCGTGAATCCTTTTTAGGTTATGCAATGAGCGTTATCGTCTCTCGTGCTTTACCGGATGTACGTGATGGATTAAAACCTGTTCACAGACGTATTTTGTATGCAATGAATGATTTAGGAATGACCTCAGACAAACCATTTAAGAAATCAGCTCGTATCGTTGGTGAAGTAATTGGTAAGTACCATCCACACGGTGATTCAGCTGTTTACGAAACAATGGTTCGTATGGCTCAGGATTTTAACTTTAGATATATGTTAGTTGATGGACATGGAAATTTTGGTTCTGTTGATGGTGATTCAGCAGCTGCTATGCGTTACACGGAAGCTCGTATGTCTAAAATATCTATGGAATTAATCCGAGATATTAATAAAGACACAATAGATTACCAAGATAACTATGATGGTTCTGAGAGAGAACCAGTTGTTCTTCCAGCTAGATTTCCGAACCTGCTAGTCAATGGAGCTACAGGAATTGCTGTAGGAATGGCAACAAATATACCTCCTCATCAATTAGGTGAGGTAATTGATGGAGTTCTTGCATTAAGTAAAGATCCAGATTTGACAATTCCTGAAATTATGGAAATTATACCTGGGCCAGACTTTCCAACTTCAGGGCAAATCATTGGCCGGAGCGGTATTCGAAAAGCATATGAAACAGGTCGTGGTTCCATTACACTTCGAGCGAAGGTTGAAATTGAAGAAAAGCCTTCAGGAAAGCAAGTAATCATTGTTAAAGAAATACCATATCAAGTAAACAAGGCAAAGCTTGTTGAGAAGATTGCAGAATTAGTTCGTGATAAAAAAATTGACGGTATTACTGATTTGCGTGATGAATCTGATCGAAATGGTATGCGTGTTGTAATTGAAGTACGTAAAGATGCAAATGCTAATGTGTTACTTAATAACCTTTATAAACAAACCGCACTTCAAACAAGCTTTGGTATCAACATGCTTGCTTTAGTTGATGGTCACCCGAAGGTTCTTAACATTAAGCAAATGCTCTTTCATTACCTTGAGCATCAAAAGGTTGTTATTAAACGCCGAACAGCATTTGAATTAAGAAAGGCAGAAGCAAGAGCACATATCCTTGAAGGTTTGAGAATTGCACTTGATCATTTAGATGCAGTTATAACTTTAATTCGAAATTCACAAACAACAGAAATTGCCCGAAATGGTTTAATGGAGCAGTTTTCATTAAGTGAAAAACAAGCACAAGCAATCCTTGATATGAGACTTCAAAGATTAACAGGATTAGAGAGAGAAAAGATTGAAGATGAATATCAATCACTTGTGAAGTTAATTGCTGAATTAAAGGCAATTTTAGCTGATGAAGAAAAAGTACTTGAGATTATTCGTGAAGAGCTTACAGAAATCAAAGATCGCTTTAATGATGTCCGTCGTACAGAAATTGTAGCGGGCGGTCTTGAAAACATTGAAGATGAAGATCTTATCCCTGTAGAGAATATTGTGATAACGTTGACTCACAATGGATACATTAAACGTCTTCCAGTTTCCACATACCGTAGCCAAAAGCGTGGAGGAAGAGGTATCCAAGGTATGGGAACAAATGATGATGATTTTGTTGAACAGCTTTTAACAACATCTACCCATGATACAATTCTATTCTTTACGAACAAAGGGAAGGTTTATAAGGCAAAAGGATATGAGATTCCAGAGTTCAGCAGAACAGCTAAAGGTCTCCCAATTATCAATTTGCTAAGTGTAGAAAAGGGTGAATGGATCAACGCTATTATTCCTGTATCTGAATTTGTTGATGATTGGTTCCTATTCTTTACAACGAAGGATGGAATCTCAAAGCGCTCGCCATTATCACAATTTGCAAACATCCGTAATAATGGATTAATTGCAGTAAGTCTACGTGATCAAGATGAACTTATTTCTGTTAAATTAACGGATGGTTCAAAGGATATCATTATTGGGACAAAAAATGGTATGCTGATTCGGTTCCCAGAATCTGATGTACGTTCAATGGGACGAACTGCATCAGGGGTAAAAGGAATTACACTTGATGATGACGACGAAGTTGTCGGTATGGAGATACTTGAAGAAAGTGTAGATGTCTTGATTGTCACAAGCAATGGTTATGGAAAACGAACTCCTTCTGAAGAATATCGTATTCAAAGCCGTGGTGGTAAGGGATTAAAAACATGTAATATCACTGAGAAAAATGGACCGGTAGTTTCAGTGAAGGCTGCTACTGGTGAGGAAGATATTATGTTGATCACGGCAAGTGGTATTATTATTCGTATGGATGTTGGTACTATTTCTAAAATGGGACGTAACACACAAGGTGTAAAATTAATTAAGCTAGATGATAATGTTTCTGTTTCAACTGTAGCATTGGTGGAAAAAGATGAAGAACAAGAGCATCAAGATCAAGAAGGAACAGAAGAATCAGAGACTCAATCAGAAGAATAGAAAAAAGGGCTAAAACACACAATCGTGCTGTTTTAGCTCTTTTTTTCTTAAATCAGTATATAACAAGCAATAAAGCTTGAAAAAAGTCTTTTCCTAATAAAACCCAAACAATATTTTATATTTTTCGTTATAATAAAATAAGGAGGGATACCTATTGAAAATCCATATAAGTCAATTAAAAGAGGGCTGTATCTTAACTGATGATGTTTTATCAGCAACAAATAGACCATTAGCATATAAAAACACTATTATCACCAAGAGACTGAAGGACGTTTTACAAGCCTTTTTAGTCAAAGATGTACAAGTAGCAAATGTGTTGGAAAACGGAAAAGAATTTAAACCATTTTTCTTTGAAGAAGAAGAGCAGGTTACAGAAAATCAAAAAGAGAAATTAACACATCATAAGCCCTTTCACCAACATTATTTAGAAAGTGTACAAGCTTATAAGCAACTTTTTATAAGTTGGCAATCAGGTGTTTTAGTTGATATTCATAAGGTAAGAAAAGTAATACTACCACTAGTTGAAGAAATAGTTAAAAACGATGAAGAAGTTTTTAAGCTTTATCATTATTGTAAAAAAGAAGACTATGTTTTTCATCATAGTATCTCAGTGGCTTTGGTAAGTACGTTCTTAGCAAAGAAGTTAGGTTATCAAATGGGTGAAATAAACCAAATTGCGTTAACAGGGTTATTATGTGATTGTGGTATGGCTAAAGTAAGTCCTAATATATTAAAAAAGAATTTGACTCTTACTGAGAGTGAATACAAAGATATTAAACAGCACCCTGTTCATAGCTACAATTTGCTTAAAAACATCATGTCTATTAAAGGTGGAGTAAAGATGGGTGTTTTACAACATCATGAACGAATCGATGGTAGTGGCTATCCTCTTAATGTTAAAGACCAACAGTTACATCCTTATAGTAAAATAGTAGCTTTAGCAGATACATACCAAGCGATGGTTTCGGTTAGACCATATCGAAGTAAGCAGTCACCTTTTAAGGTTCTTGAACAAATTATGGAAGACGATTTTGGGAAGTTTGATCTGACCATTATTAATGAATTGAAAAAAGGTATTACCAGGTTTTCTTCAGGAACAAAAGTAAGATTATCTAATGGGGTGAATGCTGAAATTATTTTTATGGATGACAGCAATCCTACTAGACCGATGGTAAAATGTTTGTTGACTGAAGAGATTATTTCCTTAAAAGATCGAAGAGAATTATTTGTTGAAGAAATTATATAAAAAAAGCTCTGATTGTGTTGACTGTATTTAATGTTCCTGCTATAATCTTTTAAGTCAGCTAATCAGAGCTGAATGAAAAAACAAAAGGTAAAAAAACAGTTGACTTTATGATGAGTTAAATGTTATATTTAAGAAGTCGCTTTTGAGCGATAAAAGTTCTTTGAAAACTAAACAAAACCAAGCGTGCCAACGTTAATTTCGATTAACAAAAACGTACTATATAGTACAAAATTTTATGAGCTATATCAAACACTTTATTGGAGAGTTTGATCCTGGCTCAGGACGAACGCTGGCGGCGTGCCTAATACATGCAAGTCGAGCGAATCTGAGGGAGCTTGC
>DASQMK010000444.1:0-7165 GCA_035645575.1 Metabacillus sp. | reverse complement strand
TTTCACGTTCTCGTTTAGACTCCGTTTTTTGAGATGATTGATAATAGGTGCTTCTTGCAATCCCTATTACACCACATAACATTTGAACAGTATAAGAATCTTTGTTCAAATCAATTACTGAGATAAGTTCTGGTAGCCCTTATTTTTTCGCGAATATGGCCATAGCCTTTTTTAAGATTTCATTCTCCTCCTGAAGACGAAGCATTTGCTTTTTTAACATTGCTAGATCATTAGATGGTGATTAATGGGAAGTATATGTAACAGATGAAAGGGCTAGTGTGTTATTGGTTCTATAACAAAATTTAAAAATGAAAGTGAAGCTTTAGAAAGCTTTATAAAAAGGTTTAGAATAGAAAAAATATTATTTTTTTCGGGGGATTTGCTAGATACATAATGTATTAATAGTGGTGTGAAAAATTTAAAGTGAATAGATAAGCTGTTAATAAAAGAAAAGAGCCCAGCGTTTCATAACTGAGCTCTTTTAACACACAAATATTAAGATGCAATAGAAGTTGAATTTTTTCGCATTTCAGCTTCCTCTGGAACTTGAATAAATTTAACAATAATAGCACTTGCTAAATAGAGGACGCCAAAAATCCAAACAACTCCTTCGGCTCCTACTAAACCGATAAATGCCCAAGCGATTGCTGGAGCCACAAATGAAGACAAACCTGCTGAAAGGTTTAAGATAGACATTGCTGCACCTTTATCCTTACCTGCAACGGTCGGCACTAAGGCACCTAATGGAACGTACCCGGCTAATAAACCACCCCAAATAAATCCAACAATGCTCGTTACGATTATATTTCCACTTACAAGAATCGGTGTATAGTAGAGAAGAACAGTAAAGATTGCACAACCTACGCCGCCAAACCAAATAATTGTGTTTTTCCAACCAAATTTATCTCCGACAAAGCCAAATATTAAGTTAAATATGATGTTACCAAGGAAGATCGTACCCCATAGCTGTAGCCAAACTGTGGTTTCGATTCCATGCTCAGCCATATGAATAGGTAAGAACACTGGAAACCCATAGGTTCCTAGGCTATTAATAATACGAACAACTCCACCAGCTGCAACTCTTGGGTTCGTTTTAACGATGGTAATCCCTTTTAATAGTTCATTTAACGTTTCCTTCGTACTTGAGGCTTCTTTCTTTTGGAACTTATCTTTATTTATTAATAACGCAAAAACAGCTCCGAGACATGCCCAGAATATAGATGTCCACAATGTATTAATATAACCAAAGTATTTTATTGCATAACTTGAATACCAAGCACCGAGCACCATCATCCCTGCACAATATGCAATCCAGAACCATCCGACTGCAGTACTTAATCTATTCTTAGGTGTACGATAAATAACCCATGTTAAAAACGAATACGCAAATAATGGATAGCCTAAGCCTTTAATAAAGTAAGTAATCAACATTACCGTATAATTCATGCTTTCAAAACCAAAAGCGATAAATCCAGCTGTACCAATAATATAAAATAATAGTCCCATAGACATCGTGCGTTTTGCTCCAAAAGCTTCTAAACACACACCTGAAAACCAGGAAGAAAGAGCTAAGGAAATCCCGTATACGGTAAAAATTGAAGCAGTTTGCTGAACAGTCATTCCTTTTTCAATCAAAAACGGACTTAACCAACCATTTTCTAGTCCATCCCCCATCATAAATAACATAACACCTAAAAATCCCCAGCTTAAGTGTTTAGGTATTCCAATTTTGTCTAACATATTTTTCTCTCCATCTCTAACAATTAAGTTTATTTTTTAAAAGCGACATTCATTTCTGAAAAGAAATACTGTACTTTCAACCATTCTGCATACCTGTCATCTTGATGATTTTTGTCAGGTTTGATGGTTTTATACTCTTTAGAAATCAAATCTTCGTATCCTAAAGAGTGATTACAGATTACTGCAGCACCTATAACAGAAGCTTGGCTGAAGCCATTTGGAATTCGCAACTCTTTTTGTAATAAATTAGCAACAAACTGAGCTAATTGTTCACTTTGAAATCCTCCGCCACATCCCCAAACATAGGATTGGTTAAACGGAGTAACCTCACAAATTTGATCAAAGTGAAGGCGAATCGTACATGCGATCTCCCATAATGCCGCTGCAACAAAGTGGGCTCTAGATAAATCTTGAGCGAGAGGAGCATTGAAAATAAAGCCACCTTTTTTTGAAGCATTTTTCTCATCTGAGAGGTATATCCCTAACGCAGCCACACATTCTACTAAATCTAGCTTGGAGATTTCCATTTCCATCTGTTGATAGCTTTCGTTTGGGTAAAATAACTTCTTTAATTTCTGATAATTAAGACCTGTTATTCCTGGATTTGTTTCAACCAACCAACGATTTTTATGAGTATGAGCATTTGTCCATGCTCTTTTTTCCTCGTCTCCTCTATATTCGTCCATCATTTTGCAAATAGGAGTGGTCGTACCAGAAACGATAACCATGTCATTGGTTTCTGCAAAGGTGCTTTCAATGGCCAATTGAGTATCACCGCCGCCTACAATAATAGAAACATGTTTACTGATTCCCAATTCTTCTGCCAATGTAGGGTTAATGTGACCAAGTATTGATCCAGACCATTTTAATTCAGGCAAAAAGTCAAATGGAATGCCGAATTGCTCGCACATTTCCTCAGACCAAGTTTGTGTCTGGACATTATAAAGTAAGGTTTCAGTTGCCTGTGAAGGCTCATAAACAAGGACATTACTTAACATATAGGTAATCCAGTCGCTAATACTAGTAAAAGAAGCTATTTTATCCCAGAGGACTGGTTGTCTATTCTTTAGACCTACAAGCTTTAACGCGGAAAAGAGAGCAGAAGGTAACCGACCTGTTGTTTGGAAAATAAGATCTCGTCCTGTCATATCTTTTTCCCATTCTCGTCCACGATTATCGATGTTTGGTAAACCGATAAATGAGTTTCCATTCTGATCCTGTAGAACAATTCCCTGACGTTGACTCGTTGACGTAATGGCTTTTATCGTTATGTTTGATGAGTTATGAATGACTTTCTTTGCCAAACGAATGACTTGCTCCCAAAGTGTATCCGGTAAGAAGTAACGACTGTCAGGATACAATTCTTCTGTTATATATTGAATATCTTCTCGTTCAATACCAACAACTTCACCTGAGGTGGTAACAATTGCAACTCTTACATTTCCAGTTCCAATATCAAATACTAAATAACCTGATTTTGAATTCACTTTTATGACCTCTTTCTTATGACTTTACCTGTAGATCCTTTCGATTGAACAAATTTGGGATATCAACATTTTGCTTGTTATACCATTTCACTAGTGCTTGATTCATGATGGAAACATGGTGATCTTCAACTTCAAAGCTGGCACCTGCAAGGTGAGGTGTTGCTAATACATTTGGCAATTGGATCATTTCATAATCGCTTTTATCTGGAGGCTCATGATAAAACACATCTAATATGGCACCTCTAATCCTTTCCTCTTTTAATACTGAAACAAGTGCATTTCGATCAATGACTACAGCTCTTGAGGTATTAACCAATACAGAATCCTCTTTCATTAGCCCTAAATAATCACCGTTAATCATCCCAATGGTTTCATCTGTACGGGGTAGGTGAATAGACACAACATCGCTTGTAGAAAACACCTCTTCCAAAGTAACTCTAGAATAGGAAGGATCGTCACTTTCTACATAAGGATCATAATATTGAATGCTACAGTCAAAGGCTTTAAGGATTTTTGCGATCTTTTGACCAACTGCACCGAAGCCAACTAATCCTATTGTTTTTCCTGAAATTTCGTTTCCTTTGAATTTCACATATGCTTGCAAATAGTCGCCGTCCCATTTTTCCTTTTTTAACCACTCATTGGAAGGGAGAGTATGTCTGTAAAAGGTAATAAGGTTTCCAATGAATTGCTCTGCAACAGCTTGAGCATTACGTGCTGGTGTGTAAAATATGGGAATGTTTCTTTTAGAAGCTGCTTCTACATCCACATTAGAAGGCATTCCACGACATACACCTACAAATTTTAATTCTGGTACACTAGCAAATACTTTTTCAGTCACTTTATCCAGTTCAGCAATTAATCCTTCGGCCTTTGTCTCTTTTAATAGAGAAATTAGTTCATCTTCATCATAGGCTCTACCATTTTCTTTCCAACAAAGGTATGTACAATCTCCAAAAAGTGATGTCAACTCATTTAAACCTGCCTGGTTATATGGAGCTGTAACTAAAACATTCATTTTTTCATCTCCTTCTTAAACTAGTTGTTGTTTTATTCGATATAAAAAAATCTCTTTCCGGAGACGGAAAGAGATGATTACTTTATATCGTTTTCACAATAAAATAAGCGTTAAACTCTTTCTATCTTTCAAGCTATGCTTGCTGGAATTGGCACAATTCATGTTGCCGAGGTTTCAATGGGCCAGTCCCTCCACCTCTCTTGATAGAATCCATATTGATTTTTGGGATATATTTGCTGTAAAATGCAATATAATTAATATATAAGAATTAATATTCAGAAGTCAATCTATTTTCTGAACTTTCCTATAAATTTATTCTTTTGATATAATCTATTAATCAATTTTTTTCATGAAAGGATTCTAGTAATGGAAAGATATAAAAATATTGAAAATGGTGTAGTGCCGTCTGTTTGTTCTTTGGACTGTCCGGATCAGTGTGGGTTACTCATACATAAAAAAGATGGGAAAATCGTGAAGGTAGAAGGTGACCCTAATCACCCGATTACAAAAGGGAATATTTGTAACAAAGTACGGAATATGGGTGAGAGAATATATGATCAAAAAAGGATTAAGGCTCCCTTAAAAAGAATAGGAAAAAAGGGTAGCGGAGAATTTGCCCCAATAACGTGGACGGAGGCAATTGAGACAATTGCAGCTAATTGGAAAAAACTGATCACAGAAGAAGGGGCAGAATCGATTCTTCCTTATAGCTTTTATGGGAATATGGGAAATATTAATGCAGAGGGTATGGATCGTCGCTTTTTTCATCGTCTTGGTGCAAGTCAGCTAGATAGAACAATCTGTTCAGTAGCTGGATCTAAAGGATATAAATATACAATGGGGGGCAGTTACGGAACTGACCCAGAAGAGATGATGGAAACAAAACTATTCATTATGTGGGGAATTAATGCTGTTAGTACAAATATGCATCAAATGATGATTGCTCAAAAGGCAAGAAAAAATGGAGCAAAAATCATTGTTATTGATGCCCACAAAAATCAAACAGGGCGAATGGCAGATTGGTTTATTCCTATCATACCGGGTACAGACGGCTTGCTTGCATTAGGAATTATGCATATTCTCTTTAAAGAAAAATTAGCTAATGAGCAGTTTTTAAAACAATATACCGTCGGTTATAAAGAATTAGAAGAACACGTAACGCAATATGATCCAAAAATGGTTTCGTCAATTACTGGTGTACCTGAGGACCATATTTATGAATTAGCTCGCATGTATGGAGAGGTATCTCCTTCAATGATCAGAATTGGAAATGGTTTGCAGCATCATGATAATGGTGGAATGATCGTTCGAACAATTGCATGTTTACCAGCAATAACGGGCCAATGGTTAGTAAAAGGCGGAGGGGCATTAAAGTCAAATTCCGCTTATCTAGCTCATAATACAAATGCACTTCAGCGTCCTGATTTATTGAAAAAACAAACTCGTATTATCAATATGAACCAAATTGGAAAAGCCTTACTTGAAAAGGATCAACCTATTCGATCATTGTTTGTATATGGAAGTAACCCTGCGATCGTTGCACCTGAAGCAGCTAAAGTTCGTGAAGGTTTGGCAAGAGATGATTTATTTACAGTTGTCCATGATTTGTTTTTAACAGAAACAGCGATGTATGCAGATCTTGTTTTACCTGCAACGTCTTCTTTTGAGAACACTGATTTTTACACCTCCTATTGGCATCATTATATTCATTTGCATGAGCCTGTTATTCACCCTTATGGAGAGAGCAAATCGAACACAGAAGTATTTCGCTTGTTAGCGAAAGCGATGGATTTTAATGAGCCGGAATTTAAAGATTCTGATGAAGAATTAGTTGAACAAGCATTAAGCGGTACTTCAAATCATTACTTAGAGCATGTTACCTATGATGTATTAAAGAAAAAACATTATATAAAAGCAAATCGAACAAATGATTTGCTAAAAAATTTAAAAACACCAAGCGGGAAGATTGAACTATTTTCAAAACAAATGGAAGCGGACGGTCATCCGGGTTTACCTACCTACATTCCTATTCAACAAGAAAGCCATTTTCCATTTTTATTTGTTCCAGGACCGAATCATAATTTCTTAAACTCGACGTTTTCTAATAATGAAAAGCATATGAAATTAGAAAAAGCACCAAAATTATTTATGAATCTTTCAGATGCAAGTGAACTGGGAATTGAAGATGGTGAAAATGTTCGAATTTGGAATGATCGTGGAGAATGTGAATTAGTTGTATCAGTTGGAGAACAGGTATTGCCTGGAGTTGTCGTAAGTCAAGGATTATGGGCAGACGTCGCTGGCCGAAAACAACTGGTGAATGCACTAACACCAGATCGAGTGGCTGATATGGGTGGTGGAGCTACCTTCTTTTCGGGACGAGTAAATGTAGAATCAGTGAAGGTTTAAGAATAAAATCACTTCAAATGGTTATACAAATCATGAGGTGATAATAAATGGATCGTTTTGAACAAGCATTTAACCAGTACAAAAGCCAAGCCAATCAAGATGAAGTTCAAGCAGAAATAGCAGAGGATATGAATCCAAATCAAGAGAAAATAGTAGCAGTTAGAAGAAATGATGATGGGGACTTAATCGCTTTTCAAACAGAGTCAGGTAGACAGTTGGATTATCTACAAGCACTTTCAGAAGCAAAGGAAGGTAAGCTCGCTCATGTTGATGTGTTTCATAAATATGGACGTGATATTTTAAGAAGTGAACCAGATGGAAACAAAGAAAACAACCTTGATTCATTGCCTGAGTTTTAAACAAATAAGAATTCAAAACACAGTTCGGAGTTCTCTCTGAACTGTGTTATTATCTTCACCATGTCTTTTCTTTATAGCCGAACAGGTTTTATTAAGAAACAATTTTATATAAAATTCCAGCAACTTTTAGATGCGCGTCTGTACGTACAAGT
>DASQMK010000443.1:0-4866 GCA_035645575.1 Metabacillus sp. | reverse complement strand
CTTGGTTAATTGTCACTTGTAAAAAAAAGGAAATTACAGTGAGTGTATTTGAGTTACTTAAAAACTTGAAAAAAGTATTTGACATTGTACGCTAGACAAGAACAAAAATTATCCTATAACACTCCATCACACCTTCTTTATCCTGCTCATAAAGTGTAAGAAGAACCATTTAGGCATTTGCTGAGGAGTGATCATAATGGGGGCAGATATTACACTCATTCATTGGGTTTATTTATTATTCATAATCGGTATCATTGGCTTTATGATGTTTCGCCGTGATACAACGATTGTTTGTATAGTTGGAATACTTACTGTTGCAGCTTTCTCAACCTTTTCTGTTAGTGATTCCATTTCAAGTCTATTTAATAGTTTTATTTTCGCCATTACAGAATTATTGCCAACCATACTAGTCATTTCTATTATCGTCTCGATGAGTAAAATCTTAATGATATCAGGTATAAACGAAGTGATGATTGCACCATTTTCAAAGATTATTAAGAATCCCACTACTGCTTATTGGACAATAGGATTGCTCATGATGATCATTTCATTTTTCTTTTGGCCATCACCAGCTGTTGCATTAATTGGTGCTGTGTTATTACCTGTAGCGATTCGAGCTGGCCTGCCAGCTCTCGGTGTTGCAGTTGCGATCAATTTATTTGGTCATGGGATCGCTTTATCTGGTGACTTTATCATTCAAGCAGCTCCAAAACTAACAGCAGATGCTGCAGGAATTCCTGTAGGTAAAGTTGTTAGCGCAAGTGTACCACTTGTGATCACGATGGGGCTCGTTACAACAGTTACAGCTTTCTTTCTATTAAGAAGAGATATGAAATTAGGTAAGTCCTTCCCAACTGTATCAACAGCGCCGTCAAATGAAGAAGCAGATCATAGCTTGTTATCTTCAACAACTAAGAGATGGCTTGCTATTCTCATCCCTCTTACCTTTTTAGTTGATGTATTATTAATGATCACATTGAACTTACAAGGCGGCGATGCTACGGCTTTAATAGGAGGAACAGCGCTCATTATCTTGATTTTAACCACTTGTTTAACTCATAAAGAAAAGGGACTTGAGGAGTCGACTAATTATTTAATACAAGGATTTCAATTCGGGTTTAGGGTGTTCGGTCCAGTTATCCCTATTGCTGCTTTCTTTTATCTAGGTGATGCAGGCTTTTACACCATTATTGGGGAGCATTTACCAAAAAGCTCAGAAGGGATTGTCAATGATCTTGGTGTAGCATTGGCCACCGTCGTTCCATTAACTCCCGAAGTTGGAGCCATCACATTAACAGGTGTTGGGATTTTAACAGGACTAGATGGTTCAGGCTTTTCCGGTATCTCTCTAGCAGGATCCATTGCTCAATTATTTTCTGCTGCAATCGGCGTTAGCGCTGCGACATTAACCGCCTTGGGACAGGTTACGGCTATATGGGTTGGCGGAGGAACCATTATTCCATGGGCTCTCATACCTGCTGCCGCTATTTGTGGAGTCGATCCATTTGAACTGGCGCGAAGAAATTTACTCCCTGTTTCAATTGGTTTGATCGTCACAACAATTGTCGCTATGTTCCTTTTATAACACTCTTCTTCAGATGAGGGAGACTCTTGTTCCTATGAGTCCTTCTTTTTTCTAACTACATAATCTTCTTCATTATAATTTCTCCACTGTGATTTACTCCTTCTATCATCTACAATAATAGTGAGGGGAGGAATTTTTTTGAAACATCAAATTATTGTTGTAGGCTGTGGAAGCATGGCTAATACTTGGATTGATTATGTCTTACAAAGGGAGAATGCAGAAATAGTCGCATTTGTTGACGTTCATCTCGAAACAGCAAGAACAATGGCTTCGAGCAAAAAATTAAATGTCTCTGTGTATTCAGATTTAGGAGAAGCCTTTGCAACTCATCAAGATGTTAATCTTGTCTTTGATATCACCATTCCAGCAGCACATAAACAAATTGTCTCAACCGCCTTACAAGCAAACCGCCACGTTTTCGGAGAAAAACCAATGGCAGAATCCATGGAGGATGCACGTGATTTAGTAAACATGTCACGCGATACCGGTTTTACTTACACTGTTATGCAAAACAGACGCTATAACAAGCAAATTCGTGCTCTACGCTCGATTCTTGCTAACAATGAAATTGGTCAAATTAACTCCATCCATGCGGATTTTTTCCTCGGCCCCCACTTCGGAGGTTTTCGTGAAGCTATGGATAGTCCACTCATCCTAGATATGGCCATACATACATTTGATCAAGCAAGATATCTGACAAATGCAGATCCTGTGTCTGTCTATTGCCATGAGTATAATTCACCGAGCTCTTGGTATAAAGGGAACGCTTCTGCTACTTGTATTTTTGAAATGAGTAATGGAGCTGTATTCACTTATCAGGGATCCTGGAGTGCAGAAGGATTAAATACCTCTTGGGAATCGGATTGGCGTGTCATCGGCAGTAAAGGAACAGCTAAATGGGATGGACATCACCTTCCTTATTATGAAGTTATCGACGAAACCAAGCCTGCTGATTTTTTTAGCCCTGTTATTCGAAAACAGGCAGAGGATATTTATTCTGGTCATGAAGGACATTGGGGCTGCTTAGATGAAATGTTTTTAGCCTTAGAACAAGAACGAAAGGCTGAAACAGATTGTGAAGACAATATCAAAAGTATAGCAATGGTATTTGGTGCTATCGAAAGTGCTCGTACCGGTAAAAAGATTTTAATTGAAGATATTTGATAACGCTAACAACATTAAAAGGAACAGGATGAAGTTTTTTCTCATCCTGTTCCTTTTTCACGCTTTGGTCAATCTATTCTACCTTTTAAATTTTTCAAGGAACCGTGTAGGATATTCACTAGGAAGCTTGCTGATATCATCTAACTGATTCCACTGCTCTTCCGTTAGCTCCCAACCGATACTTCCCATGTTCTCCTCATATTGCTCCAGGCTGCTCGCACCAAAAATAGGTGACGTAATTTCCTCTTTTTGCAGAAGCCATCTTAACGCAACTTGTGCAGGAGTTTTATCAAGTGATTGCCCAACTTCCTGTACAGTATCTAAAATAGCGAAGTTCTTGTCATTTGCTCGATTTTCCCAACTCGACTCTCCTACTCCACCTGACAGTCTACCACTATTCGGAGTTTCTCCTCTCTTATATTTCCCTGTAAGGAAACCTCCACCAATTGGCGCCCACGGGATAATGCCTACATTTTCTTCTTTACATAGAGGAAGAATTTCACGGTCCATTTCACGATTAATTAGACTGTATTGCGGTTGAATCGAAATAAATCTGACCATATTTTGAAAATCACTATATGATAAAGCCTTCATCATTTGCCATGCTAAAAAGTTAGAGCATCCTATGTATCTTACTTTTCCAGAACTCACAAGATCATCTAAAGTACGAATCGTTTCTTCAATTGGCGTTAAATGATCCCATACATGAAGCTGATAAAGGTCAATATAATCTGTATTTAAACGCTTTAAGCTTTGATCAATACCTTCCATAATACGACGGCGTGAATAGCCAAAATCATTTGGATGTGGTCCAACCCGCATCCTAACCTTTGTCGCTAATACAACCTCTGAACGACGCTCTTTTATTGCTTTTCCTACGATTCTTTCAGATTCTCCGTCAACATATACATCAGCAGTATCAATAAAATTTCCGCCTTGATCAAGAAAACGATGAATCATTTCAATAGAATCAGATTCACTCACTTCTCTCCCAAAAGTCATCGCTCCTAAGCAAAGCTCAGAAACTAGTAAACCGCTTTTACCCAATGTTTTATACCTCATTTTCTCTCTCACCTATCCTTTTTTAATTTGCTTCTATGTTTTTATATTCGTGATGTAGTTGTTTATTCCTTTAAATAGTTAGTGTGCAGAAAAGTGCAAGCGCCTTGATCACCCCCGACAAGCATAAGACGATTTGAAATAAAAGGCGTTCTTTGCCTTCAATTCCAAATCATCTTATGACCTCGAGGGGCTAGGCGTTGGAGCTAGACACTATAACTAAGTAAAAAACTATATATTTACCTTCAATAATAAAACCAACTCAGTGAGCTGGCTTCTATGAATCTATATATCAACGCTATTCCTTAACATAGTGAACATACTCATACTTATCTATTACTTCCACGCCCTTTGGAATACGAAGAAAAAGGACATGCTCTCCCCAAACATGATGTGAATCATCGAATAGCTCTAATCCATTATCACTTGTAAACTGAGAAATTGTAAATTCTTTATCAAACATTCCTATCCTAATGTCTTTAAATCCACCATTCATCACTCTTAAGAGTTCTCCTTCAATAGAGACAGATAGTGGATCAATTTCATCGGTAAGGTCAAGATTTTCAATAATGGTTTTCGTATGATATTCAATGTATTCTATTTCATGATCGTTTTCTGATTTCCGTTCAACAAGAATAGTGAGAGGACCATAGGTTTCTTCAACAGATACTTCAAGTTGTTCTCCTTCAAAAGGAATTGTTGACTGATCATTTATCTCAACACCTTCAATGTTTTCCTTTTTAATATTTTCTCGATCATACGCAGCCTTTACAAGCATTTCTCCTGCCTTTTTCGCCTCATTTCTTTCTGCTTCCGAGACCGCAGGATATACTGATGAATCTCCAGTTGGTATTAAATAACTGAACAACAATGCTAACAGCAAGATGGCCCCGTATATGACTAAAACCCATTTTAATTTCAGCTTTTGTAGAATAGGAATCTTACCGATATTCTTTGAAATTGAATAAATAAGAACAATTAAGATCAAAAGCAACACTAAAGGCAAAAAAGCAGCCACAATCATTGTCTCACCTCCAACTTGTTTGTGAGAATGCTAG
>DASQMK010000442.1:0-3887 GCA_035645575.1 Metabacillus sp. | reverse complement strand
ATTCTCCCCCTTTGAATGAATACTCATTCATTTTTCCCCCAAAAAAAATGAACCTTGCGAATGAGTTCCTTTATTATTAATATAAAAGATTTGGATCATGACTTCAATAGATTTATCACAATTTTTCCTAAATAATCAAATCCATCATTGGACAAGTTAAGCTTTAGGAGGTGATATGTGATGGCAAGATTAAAAAAATCTCCTTCAAAAGCGGGTGTTAGTGCTGCAAGTGTAAAGGGGAATGCTGGACCTAATAATGAAAAAGCCGGCGGCGGAAAGCGAACTAGTCAAAATCAACAATACAAACAGCATAATATGGGTAGTGACAATATGTAACTTTTAGAAAAGCGCAAGTGCCTTGATTAGACTAAGGCAGGCATAAGATGCTCAGGAATAGAAGACGTTCTTTGTCTTCAATTCCTGAGTGGCTAGACCCTAGAGGCAGTTACTTACGCGACGTCCTGTCGCTGTAACTGCACTTTCACGTCCTCTGCGATCTAAGTCTAGGCGCTGGAGCTAGATGCAAAAACTACGTACAAAATTTAAAACTTCCTTACATCTCCAATAAGGGACTGGCTATGACCTTGCACAGAGCCCTTTTTCAAATTTGATACTTTTAGCGTTTGATTATCCCTTTTATAACAAAGGCTACATTCGCAGGTCTTTCTGCCATCCTTCTCATAAAATAACCGTACCAATCAGTACCATAAGGGACATACACCCTCATTTTATACCCATCCTTAACAATTTCTAATTGTTTTTCAGGTCGTATCCCGTAAAGCATTTGAAATTCAAATTGAGTCTTAGGAATCTTATATGTGTTCACAATATGTTTTGTATATTCGATTATTTGGTCATCATGTGTTGCAATGGCGGTATAGTGACCATTAAGCAAATGCATTTTGATGATCTTTTTAAAATTTTGATCTACATCTATTTTATCTGGATACGCAACGTTAGGCGATTCCCTATAAGCACCTTTGACAAGTCTTAAGCTTGCTTGATAGGTACCTAATTCCTCCACATCCTTTACTGTTCTATATAAATATGCTTGAAGGACTGTTCCCACATTGTCGTACTCAGATTTTAGTTGTTTAAAAATCTGCAGAGTTTTTTCACATCTTGAATAATCTTCCATATCAATAGTAATGAATACACCGTGCTTTTTTGCTTTAGTTAAAATACGACGCATATTCGATAACACGACATCTTCAGATATATCTAACCCCATTGACGTTAATTTTATGGAAATTTGTGAATTTAATCCGCTCCCTATTATCTCGATAGCTTTAATACAATGATTGGCTGCTTCAGCCGCTTCTTTTTCCTCAACAATAAATTCACCTAAATAATCCAGCGTTACATCAAGCCCTTTTTCATTTAATTGTTTGATCACTTCTTTTGCTACATCTATTGTATTACCAGCAACAAACCTTGCTGCACCGAAACGTAAGCCGTATTTCTTTGCTAACTTTGTCATCGTCTTATTTCTGGATAAAAACATAAAAGAGTTCCGCAGAAGTTTTTCCATATTGAACAGCCTCCTCTTTAAGTTCTTATACCGAACAACAAAAGCGCAAGCTTTAGCATGAAATGAAAATTATATATTGTCACGAAGTTCTATTGGGGAAAGCCTCAGTTTCCTTATGTCATTTAATTTTATACTTTCATTGTAAATCGTTCAGAAAACGCATTCACCTTTTCTTTCCTTTTATCCCTTATCAGATCTGTATTCGTCTTATTCCTACTATATGTTTTTTGTGGGAAACTGTTCAAAGAAGGGAAAATTCTAAAACGGCTTGCATAGTTCAAATTGGATGGTGGAACGATAGAAACGAATGAATTGTGAGGAGGGTCAAACATGCAACAGCAAAATTTTGAACAACAATCTCAACCGGGTATGATGCAACAACCACCAAGTATAGTGACAACTAAAGATCAGCTATACCTTACTGATATGCTTTCCTGGAATCTTTTAGCGATGAAAAAAGCTCATTTCTTTGCCTCTCAATGCCAAAACCAACAAGTTAAAACTCAGTTGGAAAAGGTCGGGCAAATGCATGAACAACACTACAATAAAATCTTGGGTCATCTCCAAACCCAACAACAGTCTTCACAGGGATCTCAATTACAATAGGAGGAATGCAAAATGGATCAAATTAAAAGTGCTTCAATGACACCTGTACAAGAAGGACCACAAATGAATGATCGTGACTTTACAAATGATCTTTTAGCAACAGAAAAATATTTAACCACAGCCTATTCAACAGCCCTAAATGAAGCTAGTCACCAAACTTTATATCAGGATTTATTGACTATTTTTACCGAAACACAACAAGCTCAAAGAGATTTATATAATTTCATGTTTCAAAATGGGTGGTATACGCTTGAAGCTGCTGACACACAAAAGCTTCAACAGTCATATCAAAAATTTTCTTCAACGATTCAACAACAATCTCCTTATGGAACACAATAATGAAAAGGGACTGTTCTTATCAAAGACAGCCCCTTTTCTTATTCAAGATTTTTTGATTCCCTGTGCTTTTCATTTAAAAGTTTTATATGATGTATAATGTCCTTCAGCTCTTCCTTTGCATCCGGATAGGTTGCATTCCAATGTTTTGCCAATGGTGGCATTGACTTTGAAATATGAGTATAAAGTGCCCACATCTTCACTTTTTCCTTCAATTCATCCGAGCAATCGCCTACTAATAATTCGGTATATTTTTCAATGAGCCCATCAAATTGCTCTTTGAGCTTTTGATCCATTCATGAACACCTCCTAATTAATTCTGCCTTTTGCATTCAATTGGACAAGTGTTACAGCGATCATCATTTTTAGAGGTAAGATAAAATAAGCAGCAAGTAGATCTTTTTCGAACATTGTTATGTTTTTCATGAAAAAATGGAGCAAGTGGATTTTTAGCTTTTACCCCAAATAAAGTAGGTGCAGCCTCCAATACAATATACGAAAAATCCTCTTCTATTCTCGTCTTGCTTTCTTCAGCTATGTTTGGATCCTCTAATGTAGATTCATACATCCAAAAAATATAGATGGCAACATTTTCCCAAAGAATCACCTTAGAAATTCGTGTTACCCTTGAAATTGTTGCAACCATAAGGGCTATATTCTGTTTGAACAGAGCTTCTAACACCTCTTCACGCCATTCATTCCGGTTCGAAGTAGAAGTAGTGACTTCTAAATTTTTAAAATGAAAGCTTGGTAACCAAATTGGATCATCTTCTTCTGTATATAAAGAAAGATTTTCAATGGAACTATTTATTCCTTTATTAAAAACACTCATACTATATAAAACAAGAGCAGCTAAAAAAGCATATCTCTTCACAAGCATTGATCCTAAGACTTGATGTTTATCCGTATTTAATTTTTTTTGTAAATCTTCATTGAATAACCTTTTCAAACGGTCTACTTTTAATAATTCAGGACCTTCGATCATAAGGTGTGGTGATTTCCCTTTTAAGCATAATCGATACTTTTCTAATGTTTCTTGTTCTTCTTTTGTTAATTCAGCCATTTAATGCGCCAACTTCCTTTACAATACATCTGCCCCTTCCATGAGGGATACAAAGTGGAGTACCAAAAATAGGATCGACTGTTACCTCACAATTCATCTGGAATACATTTTGTACCAAACTACAATTAATCACTTCTTCTGGCTTTCCTTGCGCAAAGACCTTTTTATCTTTCAATGCAACCAGATTATGAGCATAACGGCAAGCTAAATTTAGATCGTGAAGTACCATAACAATGGTTCGATTTTCTCGTTCATTCAACTCAAATAAAAGATCTAGTATTTCAATTTGATGTGTCATATCCAAATAGGTTGTTGGTTCATCCAACAAAATAATATCAGTCTTTTGTGCCA
>DASQMK010000441.1:0-6696 GCA_035645575.1 Metabacillus sp. | reverse complement strand
CATTTCAAATAATAAAGTGGATATGTCATAGCGAACTGCTGCGCCATTACGGCCGATATTTTCACCACTGCCGCCATTGTATTTTCCGATATGTCCCCATCCAGTACCTTCAAGTGCATGATAAACGACTGAACCTAGTTTTTTAGATCCTTCTAATACTTCGGGTTTTACATTTGAATTTGTAGGGTACAAAATCGATCCAGACACAAGCTCTCCTTCTGTTTCGCTTCGTGTACCTTGATGATGCAGATCGATCATATAATCAATATCATACTTAGCAAAAACATTTTCATGAAGTACTCTAGCTTCAGGCTCCATTTCACTGGTTGCTTTATCATGTTCGCGATTTAAATCAACATAGTTGGCATTATAACGGGTTAAGTGGCGATCTCCATCAGCTAAATAATCGTCCAATGAAAAGTCAACGTCACCCATAGCTCCATCTGCATTTAACATCGGTATGATAAGAACATTTATATTATCTAACACACCTTTTGTTTTGTTTGTCCCAAGATGCTTAATAAATTCAAGTGCTCCTTCAGTTGTCAACTGTTCATTGCCGTGCTGCTGCGTGAGAAATAAAATGGTTGGATTTTCTGGATTAGATATGTATTTTGCCATGTAGATGTCTCTACCCTTTACCGTTTGTCCAATAACTTCAAGCTCCATCGCATCCTGTTTGCTATCTTGAGTTTTTAAATACTCTACTAAGCTATCATATGTATGGAGAATGGACGTTTGAATCGAACCATTACCTGTATTTGGACCATTTCCAACTGCACTTACAGGTAAAGAGACAGCTGTCATTGCACCAAAAGCTAATAGACTAGATAGTGAAACAGATACTACTTTCTTCTTTAAATTCATTATTTTTCTTCCTCCCCTTTGGTTAAAACTTCCTTCAATGTTATTGTACAAATATTTATTGATAGACTTAATAGAATAGATATCCTATTGTTTAGACATTTTCTGCAAACATGATCATGGTTATTTCATCTGTGTAACTTGCCAAATATTATATTTTTATAGTAAAAAGGATGTGTTTGTACATCGGATACACAGGTGATTAAAACTAGAATATGGGGAATATTTTCTGTATCTCTTTCTAAAGTAGCTACTTGAAGATGAATATTTAAACTTTTTGTCGAACGAAAAGTGGAATATGTATCTTATTTTCGATTTTGAAAATAAATTTACTACGAGTCACTCCATTATAGATTAAACAAAAAAGAACAACCAATAATGGATGTTCTTTTCACAAATTTTCACCCTACTCTAACTGATTCCATATCATCTGAAGTAATCAGTCCATATTGTCCAATTTTCCTTTTGTATACAATACTAAATTGGTCTGTGTTTGCATCTTGATAGACGAAGAATTGGTCGTCAAAGCAAATTCATATGTAAAATCACTTCTTCCGTGATCATCGGTTTAAAGTGAAAGTGCTTAATTCGTACAACCTCCTCCCCTGCATGTTCCAATTGAGGAGGATCTATTATTTCTGGTTGTATGCAAGCACTACTTTTGCGTAATTTTCGATTTACTCTTGTTTTGTATTTTTAATGTGTCTTTTCAGCTTTTCTTCAACCAAATCGATTGATTTATACATATCGTTTGTAGTCTCTTCAGCACGTATCGTCAATTTCCCAGTGGAATTGTTACTTCGATGCAATGATGATGTTTAGATGTGGATAAATTAACATGTAATTGTAGATGAGTTACATCATGAAAGAAATGGTACTAGACTCACTTGTCTATCTCCATTTATGCAGTGAAGAAATGGATGATCACAATAATTTCAAGTAATGGTTTAAGAAAACCTCAAAAATGTCATACTGTTTACTGGATTCTTAAAAAAAGTTATAGAGGTGAAAAAAATGGCGTTACAACGGACATTTATTATGGTGAAGCCAGATGGTGTAAAGCGTGGATTAATTGGCGAGATTGTCAAACGATTTGAACAAAAAGGATTTACTTTATTGAATGCGGAGTTAATGACAATCGATCGTTCAAAAGCAGAATATCATTATGAGGAGCACAGAGAAAAGTCGTTTTTTGGAGAATTGGTTGATTTTATTACATCTGCTCCAGTGTTTGCGATGGTATGGGAAGGTGAAAATATTATTGAGGTCACTCGTATTATGATTGGAAAAACAAGTCCAACTGAAGCACAGCCTGGAACGATCCGTGGAGATTATGCCTTTAAAAAAGAGGAAAATGTTATTCACGGTTCTGATTCAATGGAAAGTGCTGAAAGAGAGATTGCAAACTTTTTTGATCCATTACAAATCCGTTCGTCTGAACAATCGTACCAAAATCGTAAATCAAGTTAATTTTAATATGTCTTTTGTTTGTCCAAACCCCGCTTTGGCAACGAAAGACATTTTTAGATTGAAGGTGATGTCAAGTGTTATGTCGATCAAGTGATGAGTTACAACGTTACGTTGAAAAATCAAAAGAATGGACGCAAAAAGGAAAAGTGGCAGATTATATTCCAGCACTTGGTAAAGAAGACCCCGATGATCTCTCCATTGCGATTCACTACCCAAGTGGGGAGTGTGTTTCAGCAGGAGATATAAAAAAGAAGTTTACTCTTCAAAGTATTTCAAAGGTGATTAGCCTCGCTCTTGTATTAATGGATAAAGGGAAGGAATTTGTGTTCGAACGAGTGGGAATGGAACCGACAGGAGATCCCTTTAATTCAATTGCCAAACTGGAAACTATCGCACCAGCAAAACCATTAAATCCAATGATTAATGCTGGAGCACTTGTTGTGACACATATGATTTCTGGAGATTCTGTTGAAGAAAGGCTACAGCGGTTATTAACATTTATTCAAGAACTGACAAATGATCAAACTGTTACCTACAATAAAGAAGTTGCTCGATCGGAATATGAAACAGCTGATCTAAATCGGTCTTTGATTTACTTTTTAAAACAGCACCGAATTATAAATGAAGATGTTGACCATTTAATAGACTTGTATTCTAAGCAATGCTCAATTGAAATGAATTGCTTGGATTTAGCTAGAATTGGTGCTGTTTTTGCAATGGATGGGGCAGATCCGCAGAATGGTAACCAAATCATCCCTTCTGATATTGCCCGTATTTGTAAAACATTTATGGTCACATGCGGAATGTACAATGCTTCAGGTGAATTTGCGATTAAAATTGGCATTCCAGCTAAAAGCGGTGTCTCCGGAGGGATTATGGGTGCTGTTCCAGGTAAATTTGGAATTGGAATATTTGGTCCCTCTTTAGACGAAAAAGGAAATAGCATAGCTGGGATCCGGTTATTAGAATTATTATCAAAAGATTATCATCTAAGTATGTTTTAGCAAAAATGCCCTATCTTTGTTAGGGCGTTTTTTTCTATCAGAGAGAATTTCGCAATTAAGACTTAATTTTTTCCATTAGATATCATATGTCATTAATTCCTTTGTTATAAATCTCCTAAGAAATCAGTGATATAAAAAACCCCATATTTTTTCACTATATAATTACTAAGCTCGCCTTGTGTAGCTTTCTCAATGGGTGGATTTGTTAAGGTATATGCTCTTGCATTCATTTTTTTAAATTCTTCTTTATCAACTTCATTGTGGTATGAATCATCTACAATACCTGAAGTAAATGCCTGTATCGGATAGCCTGTAAAAAAGACATATGTTCTAACGGACATATGTGGTGTCGAATGTAGGATATAGATAACGATAAGTAAAACAGTTAAGGAAATCCACGTTCTTTGTTTTTTCATCTTTTTCTCCTAAAAATGTTATGTATATCAATGCTAGTTTTCTATTCATTTACCAATTTTTAATAACCACTCACGTAATTGCTTTTTTGGAAAATAAATGGAGCCGTTAAGTTTAAAGTGTGGTACGTTTGGATATTCCTTTAACAAAGCTTTTGCATCATCCTTCGATGTACCAATGAAATGGTGCAAATCTTTTTCATTAATTAATTCATGATCATCATTTTCCTCAAAAATACTAGTTAAACTGTTCTCATTAGGATGACGGAAATTCTTCAATCCTTCTCCAATAAAATATGCGGCTCCCACTAATCCAAATGCAATCCACATTAACTCCAAAGTATATCCCCCCATAAATATTATTAATCTTGCTTACGTTTTTGACAATCAAAAAGTTTCATTTCGACCTTTATAAGTTCCTAATTCATAATGAAAACGGCCATCTATTATGTTTTACACCATCTAAATTTCAGCATATATCCAGGATTGCATGATAGAAAAATTTGATTAATGAAATAATTCAAAACGGCCTTATGCTATAATAAAAACAATTGTTTAGTTTAGAAAGGAACAAAAATGCTAGTAGAGAAATTGCCTATAATAAAATTTATTAAATATAGTTTCGTTGGAATATTCTGTACGGGGATCTATTTTCTTTGTATGTTTCTTTTAGTGGAGTTATCGGGGGAAAATCCTGTATTTAGTGCAATGATTGCGTTTTTGATAATGACAATATGTTCATTCTATTTGAATAAAAGATTTACATTTGGTGGGGCTTATTCACATCAAAAACTTCTACGTTTTACAATTGTAGCGATAATCGGTTTTAGTTTGAATTTTATTATAATGTATACTGTGGTAAACTTGCTTAACTTTCACTACCTTATAGGTGAAATGGTGACAATTTTGGTAATACCTTTTGTGAATTTTTGTTTAAATCATTATTGGACATTTAAATAAGGTTGACCTCTGTTTTATAGAAGTCAACCTTATTGTATATTAAAGTTTTTTCACAAATTCAGATTTTAACTTCATTTCACCAAATCCTTCAATTTTACAATCGATGTTATGGTCTCCTTCTACTAATCGAATATTTTTTACTTTTGTTCTATTTTTACAACAAGTGATGTTCCCTTTACTTTCAGGTCTTTGATCACAGTTATAGAATCACCATCATGAAGAATATTTCCATTTGAATCCTTCACTACATATTGATTTTCTTCAATTTCCGGTTCAGTTTGTATCGCCCATTCATGAGCACATTCCGGACATACATAAAGCATACCGTCCTCATAGGTATATTCAGATGACACTTTGGACAATTTGGTGTTTTTGTTAAATGATTTTTCCTCCAGATTCAGTGGTGTATATTTTATATGAATCAAACACTATTCCCTATCTTTATTAAAAACTTTAACCCCACTTTGGATCATCCCAACTATCCCACAGATAAGCAGAAAAGCCCCAAAGCACGTGAGAAACGCAACAGGCGACAGGATGTTAATAAATGATAATCCTATCATACTCACGCCTACAAATAAATAATGATGAACAGCATGTAATGTATAAGAAGCTTGTTTTATATGCCATGCACGAAAATATCCCTGTAAAAAGCCTAATAGAATTTGAATAAAAAGGGCAAAATAGGGAAGGATTTCTATTTCTCCATTCATAAAGTAAATTGATAGATAAATAATCCCCATACACAAATAAACAGAAGAAATACTTAAGAGTTCTTTCTTTTTAGATTGATACACTCTATAGCCCCAAGCAGCAGAAAAAGAAAAACCGGCAAAAAACCAAGCAAATAATGTGTAAGTGTATGAAATTTCTTTTAGCCAGATAATATAATAAGGGAAAATGACAACCTGACCGACAGTAACAACAAGTGGTAAGTTCTCAACTATTCTCTTTTTCATTCGTTCCTTTCTCATTTTAAATAATGCTCATAGAATAAATTTTGAAAAACACCATTTGGATCTTTCCGTCTTTTTTCTTCTTGGAAGTTTTTCCAGCTAGGATAAGCTGTATGAAACTGTTCCAATGTTTGATAAGGATAATAAGGAAGATAATATGTACCACCATGTCTTATCGTAAGATTCGTCCATTTTTGGATGATGTCTTTGGCCTCTTCCAGTTCTTCTTCCTTTACCCCATGCTGAATTAATACAACAAGACCTAGCATATCCTTAGTAGCATAGTGTAAGCTTGTAACTTCATCTTTTGCTACATAACGAACTGTAATATTATGGATCTTAAAGTCTTTATCATGATCATTTCCTGAAAGTAGTTTCTTTAAATCCGAAATATATTCTTCATATTCATTTACTGGGACAAAAAATTCCTGTAGAACTTCAACCCTCCCAGGCTGTGTAAACTCCATAAAGGTTGATTCAGATCTCATTGCATTATTACGTGTGGTGGAATCATGATTAAGTGATCTGATATATTGTTTTTGAGTTTCCCAAAAAAGATCTTCTAACCAACCACCCTGCCGGCCCACATCCAAAGCGAATTTACTAATTTTTATCCCTGTTTCTTTTTTTAAAGGAGTCGTTTTATCGATTTTATCGGTATTTTTGTAATCAATGACATACATTTCATCTAAAAACGATTTTGGGGCTACACTAATTCTGGCATAATGCATAGCTATTCCCTTATCATTAAGTAGGGATGTAAGATATGGTTCATATTGATCTGTTTCAATTTCTTTCGTATGAATTGTATATACGTTATTGTCTGTTAATTCTAATGTCACATCAAGAATAATTCCAAATAATCCATAACCACCGAAAACATGTTTCATCCACTGATCCTCATCATCATGGGAAATGGTTTTAATATCGCCTGTTGGGGTAAGCAAGGTCATTTCCTTTACAGTGTCAGCCATATGACCGAAACGAATATCTCGTCCATGTGCATTGGCGGATAAGGAGCCTCCGATT
>DASQMK010000440.1:0-3547 GCA_035645575.1 Metabacillus sp. | reverse complement strand
CCGATATCTCCAGGAATCAGCAAGCATTTTTGTCCTTCTGCTTCTACATATTTCTTTGTTTCTTCTGCATCCTTTTGCTCATCTAAATAGGAAATAACCACATGAGCTCCTTCTTTTGCAAAAAATACAGCGACAGCTCGTCCAATCCCACTATCTCCGCCTGTTATAATGGCTACTTTATTTTTTAATTTTCCACTTCCGGTATACATTTGATCATCAAATGCAGGTTTTGGATTCATTAAATCCTCATGGCCAGGCTGAACATCCTGATGTTGTGGCGGCAATGTTTGTTTTTGTTGATTTTGACTATTACTCATTGTTTATACCTCCTGAAGTTTCATCGTTTACCTATTATGTGAAAAAAATTAAAAAGTATGTTCATGGAGTGTTATTTCTATTCCCAAGAAAAGAGGTGCTTAAACCTATAGGCTTTCTGAAAAGTTTAAGCATTCTAAACATAAAAAAGAAGCCTCATTTGAAGCTTTTTCATTATGAATGTCTTAAATTTGTTCTCATCTTACCTAAAATTTGTCTGACTTGATTCAGTTCTTCGTTTGTAATATTTTGGCATAGAACCTTATTGAACTCCATGGCAATAAGGATAATATGTTTACTTAGTTCTTCACCTTGTTTTGTTAAATATAAGCGCTGAACACGGCGATCCTTTGGGCAATTTATCCTTTTTACAAAACCCTTTTGCTCAAGTCCAAAGGCCATCCTGGCAATATTTGTTTTATCTTTATTTAATTTTCCTGCGATCTCATTTTGACTAAGGCCATCTTTTTCCCAAAGTAACATCATGATTAAATTTTGTTCAGGCGCAATATTAAAGGGGGATAATTTATTCTTAACATATCCTGTAAGCTCTAAATCGGTTTGATGGATATAAATACTGATAAAGTCGTTTAACGTAAGTGTCATTTTAGATAGACTCCTAATACATTCTAAATATTGATAACTTTAAAATTAGTTTAGTTATTTGTGAGTATATTGTCAATTTCATGGGAAATTTTTTAGAGATTTCCATCAGCATGGCTAATAGAAAGAGAGGAAGTTATTAGGGAAAATTAAAAAAGCGAGTGATAACACTCGCTCTCTTCGTTACTCACCTTGTTGCGGTGCTCATTACCAACCCCGGTAACTCCGCTCCTCACAAGGATTCGTGCCTCGAAAGGCAAGCGTTAGCAATCAGTCTGAAGGGCTAGCAATTTTACATTGTCTACACACTGAAAACGAGTGATAACATTCGCTCTTAATGTTTATATTAAAATTTGCTTGCTAATTCAGTAGCTTTTTTGATGCCTTCTTCAATGATCTCATTTGCACGATCTGGGAATTGATTATGACCTTCAATAATCACATCAGTTGTATTAGAAATGCCCCAGAATGCTAACACATTTTTAATATAGTTAACAGACATTTCTACAGATGCAGCAGGACCCTCTGAATAAACGCCACCACGAGCGTTTAAAAGAGCCACTTTTTTCTCTGAAAGTAAGCCAACAGGACCTTCTGGAGTATATTTGAATGTTGTACCAGCTTGTGATAAATAATCCATGTATGTGTGTAAAACAGCTGGAACTGTGAAATTCCAAAGTGGGAATGCGAAAACGACCTTGTCAGCGGCAACGAATTGATCTAAGTACTTTTGCACTAAATTTGCTGCTTTTTCTTCTTCAGCTGTTAATTCCATTCCTTTTGCGCGCTTAAACATTCCATTAATCGCATCTACTCCATAATAAGGAAGATTTTCTTGGAATAAATCAAGCTCTGTAATTGTATCTTCTTTATGTGTTTCTTTGTAAGTGTGTAAAAATGCATCATATAACTGAACACTTACAGCTTGTTCTGCAGGACGTGAATTTGCTTTAATAAATAATACGTTTGACATATTTCTTACCTCCATAATCTTGTTGAATAGCAACTAAGTTGCTAGTTTCCTATTTGTTGTTATAGCAACTTTTAGGAATCTCAAATTGATTTATTTTGACTGAGAGAAGTTGCTATACATACTAATGTGCATTCTAAATAATATTGATCATCATGTCAACGATATTGCCTTGATTACATGAGAAATTATATCGCATTTGTTTGGGAAGGAAGTCAGTCAAAAGGATGAGATTTTGTCGATAGATAGTCCTGTTTTGATTAGGTAGCTCGATATCGAATTGTGTCGAATGATAGATTCATAAGGAAAGTTGAGAGATTATTCAGCAAAGTTGATAGAATTTCCTTTGAAGTTGATAGATTATTGGATAAAAGGGGGGCAAGACACCAGTTTATATACAGAAAAGCCCTAAAACATCTTGTTTTAGGGCTCTAATAAAAGGTACGAAAGTATAAAATTTTATACTTAGTTTTAGTGTCTAGCTCCAGGCGTCATCGGCTCTAGGGTCTAGTCAAGTAGGAATTGAAGGTAAAGAGCACCTTCTATTCCTACTCGCCTTATGCTTGTCGCCGAATGCTTAGCGCCTTGCGCTTTTCTTACATAACATTAAAATATTTTGCTTCTGGATGAGCAACAACGATAGCTGTAACAGATGCTTCAGGCTCCATCATGAAGCCTTCTGTTAATTGAATACCGATGTCCTCTGGACGAATAAGGTTAAAGAGCTTTTCTTGATCTTCAAGATCAGGACATGCGGGATAACCAAAGGAATAGCGCTGACCTTGATATTTTGCCGAAAATCGTTGGTCCATTGTGAAATCTGGTGCATCAGGGAAGCCCCAGCGGTCACGGATCAGTTGATGTGTACGTTCAGCTAATCCTTCTGCAAGCTCTAAAGCAAGCGCCTGAACAGCATGACTCTTTAAGTAATCACCTTGTTCTTTAAATCCTTGGGCGAGCTCGCGGATTTGACTTCCTGCTGTCACGGCAAACATCGCAACATAGTCGAAGCCATCTTCTTGTTTTGGACGAACATAATCAGAAATACAACGATGCGGCAGCTTTTCCTGTCTTGGAAAATCAAATGTTTGTAAAATTGTATCTGTATTTTCCGGATCTACTATATGAAGTTTATTTCCTTCACTATAGGATGGGAAGAATTGATATACTGCTGCTGGTTTGAACCATTCTTGCTTGGCGCCATCCTTTAAAAGCTCCTGTATAAGCTCTACAAGCTCGACCGCTTTAGGATCCTTCTTTTGTACGAGCTCTTTAATTTTTCCTTTTAACCCTAGATGATGACCGATAAGCATTTGCATATTCACATAAGGAATAATTTGAGTAAGGTTGATATCCTTAAGAATATGTCGCTTAGTATCAACAGGTGTAAAAATAGGTGCTTCACTTACATTTCCGCGCTTGATTAATAATTCTGTAACAGCTTGTGCTTGTGTTGTCTTAGGTTTAGCCTCTTCAGCTACTGCAGCTTCATTGGCAGCAAATAATTCAGGTGATGTACGTAATTGATTGGCTAAAGATAACCCATCCATTGCATCCTTTGCATAGACAACAGGTCCGTTGTACTCAGGAGCAATTTTCATTCTCGTGAATTTCCTTGATAAAGCAGCACCGCCAACTAAAATCGGTAAATTACAGTTC
>DASQMK010000439.1:0-10515 GCA_035645575.1 Metabacillus sp. | reverse complement strand
GATTTTTCCACTTGCGTTACGTGGCAGCTCATCAACAAAAACATATCTTTTTGGTCTTTTATATGGTGCAAGCTTACCAGACCTCTTTAAGAATTGATCAAGCTGCTCACCTGTTATGCTTTGATCCTTTTTTACAACAACAGCAATTACTCTTTCACCCCAAAACTCATCAGGTTCACCTAATACAGCCACATCTAAAATTCCTGCATGCTCATATAAAGCATCTTCCACTTCTCTTGGATATATATTTTCTCCACCGCTAATCACCATATCATCGACGCGGTCTGCTACAAATAAATAGCCTTCCTCATCAAAATATCCTAGATCTCCTGAATGATACCACCCTTTATACATCGCTTTTTCACTAGCATCTTCTCTGTTGTAGTATCCAACCATCATACAAGGTCCTTTTACAATAATTTCGCCAATTTCTCCTGGAGGAAGGATTTCATCTGGATCAGATGGACCATCTTCATTTGGCTTGACCACTCTGATCTCATGATTGTAGCAAGCTCTACCTGCCGAACCCGCTTTTGTTAACTGCTCATCTGTCTCTAAAAATGCAATAGCGGGTCCCATTTCTGTCATTCCATATGCTTGAACAAGTTCAATTCCTAGTCGATCTTTACAAGATTTAACAAGAACTGGAGCCATTGGGGCCGCACCGTACAAACCAACTTTAAGTGACGATAAATTAAATCGCTGTAATTCTTCTTGTAGAAGCATATTCCACATCGTTGGAGCGGCAAAAAGCATTGTAACCCTTTCTTCCTCAATCGTTTTCAGCACCTGTTTTGTATCAAAATGATGGATGATCACATTTTTTGCTCCAGCATGAACACGTGGTAAAAAACTGCAATGAAGCTCAGCACAATGAAACATTGGTGCTGTTACTAATCCAATATCCTTTGATGTTATCTGAAGTGCATTGATGCAAATTAAACTTTGTTCAATCATATCTCGATGGCGATGCATGACACCTTTTGGTCGGCCAGTTGTTCCACTTGTATACATAATGGAATACGTATCATTTTCACTTATTTCTCGATTTGGATTAGTTGTTGGAGAATGCTTGATGATGTCTTGATAGGAAGAAGCGTAAGGTGAAGTTGTTTCATCGATACACCAAAATAAAATCGTTGGAAACCGATTGTGTATTTTCGTGATTTGTTCTTCTAAACCTTTCTCATAAATGACGATTTTGGGAGCAGCATCCAATAATATATAAGAAACTTCATCTGCCATTAATCTAAAGTTGATCGGATTAATAATGGCTCCAATTTTTGAAGCAGCAAAATAAGCTGTTCCTAATTCAATACAGTTAAATAAAAAGGTGGAAACTCTGTCTCCCTTTCTAACTCCCGCAGCAAGCATGGCATGTGCAAGCTTATTTACTTCATCATTCCACTCTTCAAAGGTAAACCGTACACCTCTCGATCGGTCTACTACAGCCTCTTTGTTTAAATATTTGTTTACGGATTGTTCAAATAGCTGACCAATAGTAACATACATATGATTTCTCCTCCTCCTCAAAAAGAGTAAGCGTTTTCATAATTCATTTCAGAAAAGCTTTATATATGTATTTCAAGGAAAAAGAAAAAATTCCTCTGTGAAAAAATATTTTAAAGTAAGGCTCTTTTCTAAAAGATTGTTTTTTTTTAATAAGTTCATTGAACATAAACTGATTAGGTTGATTGGAACGGATATGCGAGACTCCTGCGGGAGCAGCGAGACAGGTGAGACCTCACAGGCGCTGTGCGCCGAGGAGGCTCACCGCCCGCCCCGCGGAAAGCGAGCATCCTGGAGCTCCAATCAACCATTTTCAGGCACTTATTACAAAGCAACAAAGTTTGAAAACAGTCTAAAGTAAAAAAGGGACTGATACTTGTAACAGTCTCTCACTGTATATCTGGTTTAACATATTCTTTAAGAGATATATTTAAACCTTTGATTCCCTCAACAATTAATGATGCGATCTTAGTTGCACCAAACTCTTGCAAATGTGTGTTATCTCTTTTTCCATCAGGAAAATGATGATATTCATGTGGTTCCAACCACAAAAACAGTTGCTTTGTGTTTTCCGGTCCTAATTTGTTAAATAGCTGCTTGCTTTTAGCGGTTAAATCAATTAGGTCGACATCTTCCTCCACAGCTAATTGTTTCATTGCTGCAGGGTAGTCGCCATGTGTATCTAATATTTTTCCATCGCTAGAGAAATTTCGTCTTTCAACTGGTGTAACAAGTATTGGTATCGCTCCTTTTTCTCTTGCTCCAGCTATATATTTTTTCAAATATATTTTAAAGTCTGTATAAGGGTCTGTATATCGTTTTGAATCTTTCCTTTTTGCGTCATTATGACCAAATTGAATAATTAGATAATCACCTTGGCCTAGTTTTTTCTTTACATTTTCAAATTTCCCCTCATCATAAAAGCTTTTCGAGCTTCTCCCTGGAACAGCAGCATTGTGAATAATAACCTGATCATTAAAATAAACGCTTAATTTTTGTCCCCATCCCATTTTTGGAGCAAACTTATGTTTATAGGCAGAAACAGTTGAATCTCCAATAAGATAAACATGAATAGAGTTTTGATTTCGTTTATTTTTTAATGCAACCGAATGATCCGAAAAGAATAACACCAATATTATTGAACTTAATAAAATGAAAACTGTGAAAATCCATATTTTACACTTCAATGTGACTTCCCCCCTTTTATAGCTAATTTTCTCTAAAGCTGTATAAAAAATGTACATTGAAATAGTTTATAAAGTAAAGAAGAAGTAGATTAAGACAGTTGACATGAGGACAAAATAAATGTATTATATTATTGTAAACGCTTTCAAATATGAGGTGATTTTTATGTGCGAAATAACAAAAGAAAAATCAAAGTCTGAAATTATTACGGCCTTAATCGATCATAATGTATTTAAAATGCCTGATGGAAGACAGTTTTATGAAGCATCTGAAAAAGAGCTTAAGACCATCCTATATACACATTCTAATATTAAGCATATTTGTTAACTTACATATATTGGCCCGATGAGGCCTTTTATTTTTTTCCATAAGAATAAGCACCTCCTGTTCATACAAACAATAAGTACAACATCAAAAGGAGGTTCCCAAATGAAAAAAGATCTCTGTGAAGAAGAAAAGGATTACCTTCAACATTATCTTAATGAACAAATTACACGAATTTGTGTGATAGAGGAAGATGAGCGTATAATAGAAGAACTGAACAATAAAGATAATGAGTAATCACTCATTATCTTTTTCGTTGCTTAGGACTTTAAAAATTCTTGTACTGTGGATAAGTGCTCGACATCCAGCTTCGAAGCACAGGATGTGCAAGTGCAGCCTTGGAGATTGACGTCGCGTTTTTTGGCTGCCAGCTCCTAGCCCCTCTAGGGTCTAGCCAATTTAGAATTGAAGGCAAAGAACGCATTCTATTCCAAATCGTCTTATTTGCCCGAGGCTAATCGAGGCGCTTGCGCTTTTGTTTTTATGGCATTTTATGTCCACGTGATGAAGTATAAAGTCTATACCATTCTTCACGTGTCATGATTTCGGATTGACGAATTGCATCTTGACAATTAATGATACGTTTTGGGTTGGTTGTACCTAAGACAGGTTGAATCAAGGCAGGATGGCGCATTAACCAGCCTAGAACGATCGCTTCGTTCGTTGTTTCTTTTTCGTTCGCCATTTCCTCTACTAATTGTATCGTCTGTTTGTCTCTATCAGAAAGGTTATCAAGAATTCTTCCTGAGTATATGCCTTTTGCTAATGGAGACCATGCTTGGATTTGAACATTCTGAAGACGGGAGAACTCGATCATTCCTTCTGCAAAATTCACTTCTGTTCCAGCTTTTTGGTTCACTAAAACACCATGCTCTACCCAATCGATTTTTTTCAAGCTCATTTCTAGCTGATTGACAATCATCGGTTCTGGACAGTAAGCATTTAATAACTTCACCTGTGCAGGACTCATATTCGAAACTCCAAAATGTCGAACCTTGCCAGATGATTTTAATTGTTCGAATGCTTCTGCTACTTCCTCTGGTTCAAATAAAGGATCAGGACGGTGCAATAACAAAATATCCAGATACTCCGTTTGTAATCTATTTAAAATGCCATCTACTGAGTCAATAATATGCTTTTTCGAAAAGTCGTATCTCTGTCACCGAATACTTTTTCAGCTTTTCCCATTGTATAAATATCTGCATGGTCGAACATAGAAATCCCGATTTCTAGTGCTGCATCAATTGCTTCTTCAGCACTTTTTATATGCTCCTTCGTAATTGGATCTTGATTCCATCCTCCTCCAAAGCCCATACAACCTAATATCAATCTACTAGTTGTAATCGCACGTTTTTCTAATGGCATTTTTTTCACATTATATTCCTCCTCTATGAAACCATTTACATTATGTATAAGTATACCTTACAGTATCAGGGGCAGTTTGCAAAGATTTTCGCCTTAAAAGAAAAACACTCCCATAATAGAAATGGAAGTGTCGGCTTCTTTTCTTATTTTCTTGCAAAAATAGACTGTTGCTCATCCTTTTTTGCCAATTCATTCGAAATGGTACTTGTTAGACTATAATCTCCTGAAACATCATGCCCTAACTCCCAAATCATCATGCCCCCAAATCCATTGTCTACAGCAAGATTTGTTTTCTTTAGCATGGTTTGAATTCCATTATAATGATAGGTTGTCCCATTTAACTTTACACTGTCACGTTGAGCATTTTCTGGATTTTCTTCAACAATAGCTCCGTATGACATCTGATTTATCGATATATTCTCTGGCTGTGCATAAAACGGAACACCTAATACAAGTTTATTTTTAGCTATATTGAGATGATCAAATAATGTAGACCAATAGGTTACAATATTTTCTGCAAAACTGTATGGTGATAAATTTGCTGCATTATACTCTCCATCCCATTGACCGTCATATGCCATAATATATACATAATCAACATGTTTAAACATGTTTGGGTCATACACAACAGATTGAATTTCTGTACCTGCAGCACTATGAATCTTTGAATAAACAGCAATCGTTAATTCTTTATTAAGTTTAGATAATTTTTCATCCAATGCTTTTATGAAAATACTTAAGTTTTTTGCATCCTCATTTGATCGAGGATGTTCAAAATCAATATCTATCCCATCAAGGTTTTCCGCTTTTGTTAGGTGTATGAGCTCATCCACTAGCTTTCTTCGAGAGGTGTTGTTTGAGATTGCTGCTTTGAAATAATCATATGACTCTCCGCCTTCAATGTGATACCAACCACCAACGGCTAATAATACCTTTGTTTGATGCTCATGTGCTTTTTTCACCATTGTTTTCAAGTTTGTTTTTGCTGTTTCACCATTCATAAGGATGCTTCCATCCTTTGTAGGGTGAGCAAAAGAAAAAATTACATGTGTCAGCTCTTTATAATCAATTGCGGATGGATCTCTGAAATCCTGCACATATCCAATTAATACTTTTGACTTTTCTTCTTGAATTTCTGGCATTTCTTTTTCTCTCGGTTTCTTTGTTGATTCTGGCGCTTTTGTTACCAGTTTAGGTGTATTTGATTGCTTTTCACTTATTTTTTGATAAAAGATGCCTAAAAAAAAGCCGCCTGTTAAAATTAATAAGATCACTAGGATCATAACAATGTTTTTCTTCATATGATTCACTCCTTAGAAAAACAAATACCCTAAAGATCGTAACAAAAAAACACTCATCTTTTCGATGGTAATATTAGTTAAAACCCTTTCTTCTTTGCAAGTGGCTCAACAAATGAAGACATGATTGCGTTTAGAAGCCTCCATACTATCCTATTATGAACAGGTAGATGCTTTTGATAATAGTATGTATATTCAATATGTTGATTCGAGCCTCGCTTACGCTTAAAGTCCCCTGCCCCTGCACTTCGATGACCTAGATATTTATGATCTAAAACATGTTCAGTTATCAGATATGATAAAACCCTGTATAAGCCCTCTTTTTTATCTATTTTAGTGTTATATCCTAGTACAGGAGTAGTGAGAACTCCATCTCTTATCCAGTTTCCAACAACACCCTTTACGATTTCTCCATGGCAGATGAGCTTAAATTGTAAATAATTATGACGAATAGCATGTTCAAAAAACTCTTTTGTAAATTGAGGATTATAACGAGAATATTTGTCAATATATAGCTCATAATACATTTTCTCTATTTGAGGTATATCTTCAATTTCCGGTTCTCTTAGGTCATAGTGATATTTCTCAAATAATTTTTTATCCTGGTGAAGTGTCTTTTTTTGTTTCTTAGATAATGCGAGATTAGGATCAAACAAATAGATTGCGCGTGACATTATTTTTTGATAACCAATAGCTTGAAATTTTTCAAGTAAAGGACGATGTAAAGCATCTGTCATTGAGCGTATTAATATAGTGTGCTGTGGAAATGTGGTAGTTAGAAAATTTGTCACCTTCAATAATTGGTTCTCCGTTAGTAATGGGCCCATTAAATTAGTTGAAAGTAACCAATTATTTATAATCACTACTCTATTTAAATTACTCCTCTTTAAAATCTTTCCGATTAATTCGATTATTAATGAAAACAATTTTTCTAGTATTGGATTTTTCAGTTCCCAAAGCTCCTCTTTTGCATAACTAATATAATGTGTAAAAGGAGACGTAACATAGGAATTATTGAATTCTTTGTTATTAACAGTGAGCGGTAACAATATATCATCTACCTCTAAAAGAAAAAGGTCAGTTTCGACATTTTTCATAAAATATGTACTTCCATTCTTGATCAAAGGCTCAAAATATTGTTTGATCATCTCACCGTCTTTTTTCTTTTCCCAATCAATTTCATCAATTGTTGTCACATCATATAGTTTCATGGTGGACATTTTCCTTTACGGCATTTTCAATTCTCTTTCTTTTCCGATCTGAGGCAATTAAGTCATATTCTGAAAATGTAAACTGAGTAATAACAAGCAGAAATTGTTTCCATAATTTCTTCAGTTCAAGCATTACCTTTGCTTCTATTCCAGCTTTTTCACTTTTGACTTTAAGCTTGATGTCGATTAAAAGCAGTTCCTTTTGTGTGACCTTATATTCTAGTATATCATCTGAAGAAAGCATAATTGTTCTTCTAATGAAATCCGGAAATAACATGTGTTTCTTCCCAGTTTCTTCATGTACGCCATAAAAGATATCATCACATCGCCCATCAATTCGCTCTAAAGCTAAAAAATGTGATCCACATGGACATGGTGCTTTCCTTTCTATTAATAGATCATTTAACCGGTATCGTATTAATGGCTGTGTTTTCCTAGTAAAATCAGTGATAATTGGCACGAAAATCCCTTTATCCTTGTCTAAATACTCTTTTTGAATAGCCAGTAAATCCTCATTCATATGGAGAACACCGTATGAGCAGGTTGTTGCTAAAAATCCTTCTGTTGCTTGATAAACCTGATGAAGAGTTTGCTGAAAAACAGCTTCAATATAATTTTTGTCAACGTCCTCTAATACTTCTGCAACTGAAATGATCTTTCGGGGAGTAATTTCAATATGTTTATTTCCCTTCCACTCTGCGATCATTCTTAACATAGAAGGTGGTGCAATAATAACAGTCGGCTTCAATTCATTTAATCTACTCATATGACTTTTTATATCATCGACTAAGTCAAAAAAGTGAAAGCTAATTTTACTACTATTTGTTGACTCATATAAATTGTTGTTTGCACGTAAAAAAAACGCAATTTTATGCTCTTTCATTAAACTTCCTGGAAGTAGTTTTGCTAGTACCTCTCCAGCCCACATCGCAGATTCTTTATTACTGACTAAAAACAATCCGCGATTTCCACTTGTTCCAGAGGATAAACCAATCGAAACATGATCGATCTTCGGGGAGAAATCCCTCGTTCTCTCAGCTTTTATGGCTAATTGAAAAGCTTCTTCTTTTGTTATACCTAACGTGTTTAATTCATTAAAATGATCCATCATTTCTCTTTTTGTTATAATCGGTAACGTTTCCCAATTAATCTCGTGTAAATGATCACTGTAATAATTTCGGTAAAAAGAAGAGTGTGTTAAAACAAACGCTAAATGCTTTTTTATTTTTTTGTTTTGGTAAGCTTGTAAGGCATTTATGGAAGGAAAACGCCTTATATACTTCGAAAGCATATATTGTTTTAAAAGTAAAAATTTATTCATACTTAAAACCCTCTTTCGCCAAATTCCATGTTTTTTGACAATGGGTTGGCAAAATGTCAATTCCAGGTGAATTTTTTGAAAGCTGATGAAGCTTTTTTATATTTTTCCTATAAAAAGGAACATCTTCAATTAGCAAACTAGTAATTTTATGAGGAAATATTAATTCCTCATATGCCTCACTCTGCCATACAGCATCAGCACAAAGCAACAGCTGCTTCCCACTCTTTAAGAAAACAAAAAGTCCAAGCTGCCCGATTGCATGTCCTGTTAAATCAACAGCAAAAAGGGATCCATCCTTAAACACATCATATCCTTCCTGAAATGGTTGAAACTGATCATTTAACAATATTTCAGGTGATTCATCAATAAAATCCATTCGTTCATGTAGATTCTTTGGTAGTAAATCAATTAAACAACCTTTTGTTAAAGCTTTTATCTTATTAAATTGCTTAATATGATCATAGGCTTTTTTAAAGGTTAGTATTGTTGCAGATGGAAAATCGCTCAGTCCTGCTGTGTGGTCTCCATGAAAATGAGAAAGGATGATATACCGGATATCGGAAGGATTAATGCCTTCTTTCATTAATTGACTTTTAATTGATTTTGATTCTGTGAAGCTTACAGGAGTTAATTTTGCGTAAATGGAATAAGGAAAAGACTCAGTTGCTTCTAAAAATCTATTAGAATATCCTGTATCAAATAAGATGTATCCTTTCGTAGGATGCTTTAGCAATGCTACTATAGCAGGAAACTTGATTTTCTTTATAGGTCTTTTTGGGTTGACGATCTTTTCAGGATGTGTACAATATCCACATTCAAAGAGCTTCAACATTTCAATTCGCATGATTTTTCCACCATTCAATAAATTCTTTTGTTCCTTGTTCAATTGAAATTGCAGGCTCATATCCTAATTCTTTGCGTGCTTTATTAATTGAAAGTGTTTGAGATTGTGATAAAACGCTAACCGTATAACGAGTTAATAAAGGCTCTTTTCCACCTAGCAAATAGGTTGACAAATGCTCCATTGCGGTCGCTAGAAGAAATGCTTTTTGATAGGAGATCTCCCTGTATGAAAAGGATTTCCCTAACTTTTCCATAACTGTTTCAATCATGGTATATAAGTTTACTCGTTCACCGTTCGTAATATTATATTTTTGTCCAAGTGTAGAATAACCTGATGATAAACATAAAAGTAATGCATCCACTACATTGTCTATGTATGTCATATCAATTTCAACATTCCCTGAACCAATCATCGGAAACTTTCCTTTTTCACATACTTTAATCAATCGAGGGAAAATAGCTTGATCTCCTGGTCCGAATAAAGCACGTGGTCGAATTGTAATTGTTGCAAGGCCTTGTTGAAATGCTTTGTCTACTTCAAGTTCTGCAAGATATTTAGTCTCAGCATAATGGTTAACAAATTTGCTAGGTAGTGTGTCATCTTCTTTCACATCTAGTCTATCATCATAATAAAAATAGATGCTCGGTGTTGAAACATGTACTAACCGCTTCACCCTCCATTTTAAACAGCCATCAATCACATTTTTTGTCCCAATGACATTAGCTTGATAAAAATCCTTATATTTTCCCCAAGGTGAAGAAAAAGCTCCGCAATGAATCACATAATCCTGGTCCTGACAAAGTGCAATCATGTGATCCCGATTTTCTAATGTGCAGTTGACAAAGTGAATACCTTTTTTTGATAAGCTGTCACCAATCTTTTCATTTCGACCAGTCCCTGTTACTTCATATCCCATCAAAGCAAGGCGGTTTGCTACTTTTATCCCTAAGAAACCTGTTGCACCTGTAACAAGAACCTTCATCTTTCATCACCATCCCAGCTTATATCATAAGTTGATTGTTGCAACAGTGTTACAGCATTTTTTTTACTCTCTCTCCATAATTTCATTAAACTTATCACTTGATAAAAATATGGGAAAGGATCTTTTACCCGAAAGGTAATGTCTTTATAGGAAAAGACAATTTTCAGCCATTCAACAACCTTTTGAACATTCCGGGCTTGTTGTAGACCAAATAAGAGCATAGCTAGCTTTATGGCTTCCCTTTTTCTCTTTTTAGGAGTTAGAAAACCTTTTTGTGGCTGTAATAGTAAGGCCGCTACAATCTCTTGATCGAATAAATGCAATCCGCTTGTAGCTCTTGGATTACATTCAATTGGAATCGCTCTGTTACGATCATTTACAATAAAATCAAATGATATTTGTCCAGTAAAATTTAAGTGTTCTACTATTTTACAGACAAACTGTTCAATATCATATCTGTCTAGATGTTCAAACGA
>DASQMK010000438.1:0-2344 GCA_035645575.1 Metabacillus sp. | reverse complement strand
ATTGTCGTTGTCTTTCCTGATCCGCTTGGACCAAGAAAACCAAACACCTCTCCTTTACCCACTTCAAACGAAACATCCTCTAGTGCCCGCTGATTACCGAACAGTTTTGCCAATGACTTCACTTCGATTATCTTTTCCATTGCCATCCTCCTGCATTGCATTTTGTGATTTGAGATCATCTTACAGAATATGTAGCTATGGTGCAGTAAAATATCAGCAGAAAGAGCAAAATAATATGTAGGAGGCGCATATACACCGCGAATGGAGTACTATTTTAATCCAAGCATCCCTTTTAATTCCGCCATCTTTGCTTTAGAAAGAGGAACAGAGGATTTGCTTGTATCATTCAAAACGAGTGTAAAGCTGTTTCTCGTCCATGTAACTACTTCCCTTACCTTTTGCAAATTAACAATATAAGAGCGGTGACACCGGAAAAAGCCAAATGGCTGCAGACGCTCCTCGAGTTCGTTTAGCGTAAACATGCTTTGATAGATATCACCCTTGATATAAAGCTTTGATTGACCATCACCGCTCTCAATAAAATCAATTTCTGGAGGATCAAATAAGACAATTTTATCATTTACCTTAGTCGGAATTTTTTCGAATCTTACAGGTTGAATGACTGCCTCCACCTCAGCCTCCTGTTCAGATTCTTCTGCAGTGACATCAAGCTTATAAAGCCCGGAATCATCTAAACGGTACACACTGTCGGTTACTGCTAATGCACTATCCAAATTTCCAGTCAAAACCATAACTGCTTTATCTTTACTGAGTAGCTGCTGGATGGTATTGACAAGGACTCTTTTTGTTTCCAGATCAGTATTTTGATCCGGTTCCTCCAATACATACAAAGATGCAGTTTTGAGCAGCATATTCCCGAAGTGCACTCTTCGCTTCTCAGAAATAGTAAGCTTGCAGATCCTCGTATTCTTCTTTTCTTCCAACTGAACAGCCTGCATGATTTGTTCTAGCGCCGATTTAGAATCATACAGTTTTTGATAAAATGCCAGATACTCCTTTACTGTCAGCCTTTCATATAAGCCATCATTTAAAGATAAAACTCCGATATGCTGTAAGTACTGCTTTTTTGAATCAGAAATGCTTATATCATTCACCTTTATTTCTCCTGTCAAAATAGGAATTTCCCCCAACAGCATCCCCATTAATATTTTCTGCACACTCATATTCGTATGAATGGCAACAGCATTTCCCGCACCAACTGTCAAACTGAAGGGCGGAAAGATAACAGCATTACCTTCGTGTTTTTCTAATTGACTAATTGTTAATATATTCATAGCTTCCATCCTAACTATTTCAATTATTTCCAATTATATCGCAAAAGTTTGTCTAAAATTGATCGAAAAATTCCTTTCCTGGGAAATAATCCAATTATTTGTCGATTGAGAATGTCATATTCTCCCTTTATCATAAAATTAGAAGGTTATGTATTAAAATTTAGTCTATAGAACCAAATCAATGGCAAAAGCCTTCGTTTTTCATCTACAATTATCCTTAAATTTTATTCTTTCTATTAGGCTCTTTTCTAAAAGATTATTATTTTTCAAAGATTCTAAGAATAAATATTGGTTAGGTTGATTGAAGCGGAAGGTGCGAGACTCCTGTTAGAAATGCGGAAGCGCCTCGGTCAGCCTCGGGCAAATAAGTCGATTTAGAATAGAAGGCGTTCTTTGCCTTCAATTCTAAATTGGCTAGACCCTAGAGGGGCTAGGCGCAGGCAGTCTAAGTACGCGACGTCCTGTCGCAACGACTGCACTTGGCACATCCTGTGCTTCGGAGCAAGACAAGGGAGCAGCGTGACAGGTGAGACCCCATAGGCGCTGTGCGCCGAGGAGGCTCACCGCACGCGCCACGGAAAGCGAGCATCCTGGAGCTGCAGTCAACCATGCACAATACTTATTACTTTAGCAACAAAGTTTACGAAAACAGCATTCTATTAATAAAAAAAGGCTGCTGATTAACTCAGCAACCTTTTCGATTTATTTTTGTTTGTAGTAGGTTAGAGCAAGGGCAAATGCCAGAACTGTCCCTTTCACAATATCCATTGCGTAATATGGCACAGACATCATAACAAGTCCATTTTGAAGGATACCAATTAAAACAGCCCCCACAAATGTACCAAAAGCATTTGGCTTTCCTGCACCAAGCACGGAAAATCCAATAAATGCAGCAGCTACAGAATCCATTAGATATGGTGCTCCAGCGTTGATTTCCGCTGTCATGACTCTAGATGCTAAAACAATTCCTCCGATTGATGCAAAAAGAGCTGATAAAAGATAAGCAGCTACTTTATATTTATTAACAGGAATCCCAGATAATCTTGCTG
>DASQMK010000437.1:0-1915 GCA_035645575.1 Metabacillus sp. | reverse complement strand
GCGATAAGCCAAGTTTTTCTAATCACAACTCCTGGGCTTTTTAATAATATATAAAAAAGCCTAGAAGGGAAGAGAAGTTGATGTGGCATTGGATCATATTGATTGTACTTGGTTCCTTTTTGATGGTTTTAATCGGTCTTTATTTGATAAGCAAACTGCTTGTTTCGCCAAAAAGGGTACCTTATGAAAAAACGTTTAAGCTTGGCATCCAAAAAGGAGAAATAGATGATCAGGTGTTTCATACGATGAAAAAGGAAGAGCTTTATATCCCATCGTATTATGGCTATAAGCTTCATGGCATGCTGTTTCCTGTGGACGATAGCAAGAAAGTGATGATTATTGCTCATGGTATAAAATGGTCATTATTTGGGAGCTTTAAATATGTTGAGATGTTTCAAAAAAGAGGCTTTAACGTTTTATTGTGTGACCATAGATTCCATGGGTTAAGTGGAGGGAAATACACATCATATGGCTATTATGAAAAAGATGACTTAAAGGCTTGGATTGATTACTTTTCAACTAGAATGGGTGAAGGTGTGTTTATCGGATTGTTAGGAGAATCTTTAGGAGCAGCATCTGCATTGGAAGTAAGTAAACAAGATCATCGTGTGAAGTTTTGTATTGCAGATTGTGCCTTCAGTGACTTTTCATCATTGCTGCGAATAAGACTGAAGCTGGACTTCAAACTTCGGTTTTATCCGATTATCGATTTGGTAAGCTTTATCATTAAGCTCAGGCACGGGTGGAGCTTTCCTGAGGTCTCTCCGATAAAAGGCTTAGAAAAAACAAAAACCCCCATTTTATTTATACATGGGAAAGAGGATGGCTTTATCCCTTTGCAAATGACTTTAGATATGTTTAAAAGGAAAAAGGGAAATAAGAAGCTGTATTTAGTTCCTCTTGCTGGTCATGCAGAAGCGTTCAATATTGATCCTAAAGGGTATGAAAAGAAGGTTATTGATTTTATAAAAGAAATTGAATCTGTGTGTATTAGAGATAAAGCCAACTTATGTTAAGTTGGCTTTCAAATTGTTCCCCTAACCCAGGTTCCATTCCTCATGGAGCTTTGGTACATCTGAGATGAGCTGCTGAGGAACTTGGTCGGCATTACCTTGTTCAACTACAAGAAAGTGCTTTCGCCAGTAAATATATTAAGATTGTGGAAAACAAGAACCACTTTTATAAAAAAGATCATTTTAATTTAAAAGCAAAAGGCAAAATAAAAGTTTAACAAAGGCATGTCCGGGTAATTACGATGTATATCAAACATGAAGGAGGTTACGCAGCATGTCAAAAAAAATTGCTGTATTGATAACTGATTCATTTGAGGACATTGAGTATACGGATCCAGCTAAGGCATTTGAAGAAGCTGGACATACTGTTATAACGGTTGAAAGAGAAAAAGGAAAAACAATAGGGGGGAAACAAGGAAAAGCAAGAGTAGAGATCGATGCTGGTATTGACGATGTGAGGGTAAATGAATTTGATGCATTATTTATACCAGGAGGTTTTTCACCTGACATATTAAGAGCTGATGATCGTTTTGTAGATTTTGCAGAAGAGTTTATGAGGAAGGAAAAACCGGTTTTTGCTATTTGCCATGGACCACAGCTGCTCATTTCAGCTGAAACCTTGGAAGGGCGAAATGTTACAGGTTATAAATCCATTCAGGTTGACTTAAAAAATGCAGGTGCAAATGTTCATGATCAAGAGGTTATTGTATGTAATAACCAGTTAGTTACAAGTAGGAAACCAGAAGATGTACCCGCTTTTACTAGAGAAGCATTGAAGTTATTAGTTAATTAAACGTTTGTTTAAATAAAGAACAAGGGCTGTCAGAAAATAGAAACGGACAGCCTCTTGTGCTAATTGAACCTATTTTTTTATTTCATCTTCAGAAGGCAATGGGTCAACG
>DASQMK010000436.1:0-3694 GCA_035645575.1 Metabacillus sp. | reverse complement strand
CGTTTGTTCTTCAATAATTGAAGTAAACCAGCTAGGAATGATAATGGATAAAAGCAAAAATGGAACCGTTAACATTGATGTTAAAATTAAAAACAGTCTATTCTTTAGAGAATAAAACATTAGTTCCTCCTAAAATCTAGCAGTCTATTAATAGTAATATACACTTTTCATTTCCCACTTTAAATAGACAAAGACGAATCTTATGGGGGAAATAAAGTGAAACCTCCATCAGTGGGGGTTTTCTTCATCACCCACTGATGGTTAGTTTGAACCAATCGGACCTTTACGGGCAGTTAGCCCCACCTACCTTCTTTGTAAACTCAGAAGCTTGGGGTAGGGGGCCTGCTGCCCGTTAAGAGTGGGATAAAATAACCAAAATAGTTCTTCTTATTTCATCTTAACTGTTATTTTTCAGGTCATGGCCATGCCGTATATGACACTTGTCATACTCCCCCTATGACACCTATGTCTACAAAGTAATTTTCCTTCTTTATATAATGTAACTACAAACAAAGAAGGGAATTAAAAAAATGAGTAAAGAATTGCAAAGAAATCTAAGAAAGCAAGTTGCTCCCTATGAAAAATCCAATACAAAAGATAGTATATGGCAACTTATTACAACACTTGGGCCGTTTTTTATCCTTTGGACACTGGCTTATCAAAGTTTAACAATATCCTATTTCCTTACCTTTGCATTTGCAGTCATTGCCGCAGGATTCCTAGTTCGGATTTTCATTATTTTTCATGACTGTTGTCACTACTCGTTCTTTAAGAATCGCACTGCTAATAAAGTGCTGGGAACGATTACAGGCATTTTAACATTATTTCCATTTAGCCAATGGCAGCATGATCATTCAATCCATCATGCAACAAGTGGAAACCTAGACAAGCGCGGAACCGGTGATATATGGGTTCTAACGATCGATGAATATTTAGCTGCTCCAAAATGGCGCAAAATTGCGTACCGACTTTATCGTAACCCTTTTGTTATGTTTGGCCTTGGTCCAATTTATGAGTTTTTAATTAAAAACCGCTTTAATAAAAAAGGTGCAAGAAGAAATGAACGCCTGAATACGTATTTAATAAATGCTTCAATAACCGTTCTTGTTGTTTTCTTTTGCTGGACACTTGGTACAGTACCGTTTCTTTTAGTACAAATTCCAATCTTTATGATATCAGGCTCACTTGGAATCTGGCTCTTCTATGTTCAACATACTTTTGAAGATTCGTATTATGAAGAAAATAAAGACTGGGAATATGTATTAGCTGCTGTAGAAGGTAGTTCTTACTATAAGCTACCAAAACTCTTACAATGGTTATCAGGAAATATCGGGTATCACCATGTACACCATTTAAGCCCTAGAGTACCAAATTATAAACTTGAGGAAGTTCATAATAATACCGAGCCCTTACAAAATGTCCCTACGATCACACTAGCTACCAGCTTAAAATCACTAAAGTTCCGATTATGGGACGCTCACAATAAACGCTTTGTAGGCTTTAATGCTTTACGAAGTTACCAAAATCATTAGCCTAAAGAGGATGACTCTTAGATCCTCAATATCTTCATTACCTTTAGATATTGGGAAACTAAATTGTCATCCTCTTAAAGCATGGAAACGAAAGCGATATATATGATAAAATAGCCTTAAAATTTATTCTTAAAGTAGGTTCAGTAAATGAAAAGAATTATTCAAAAAAGCAACGGAATTTCCCCATATATATGGGCTTTTTTAAGTATTTTACCTTTCTATTTCATTTTCCAATCATCATCAACAGCTGAAATCATCGTTGGTATTTTGCTAACAATCATGTTTTTTATTACTTTTCGATATGCTTTTCTATCTAAAAGCTGGAGAATATATGTTTTAACTCTCATTCTTATTGGCATTTCCTTTACTTCCACGTATCTCTTTAATTATTTCTATTTTTCCTTTTATATTGCATATTTTATCGGAAATATAAAAGAACGTGCTGCCTTTTTGACACTGTATATTATCCATTTAATCAGTACTGCTGTTGCGATAAACTTTAGTGCTGTTTTACATGAGGCATTGTTATTAAAGCAATTACCCTTTGTTATCATTAGCTCTCTTAGTGTTATTTTCTTACCTTTTAGTATTTACAATCGAAAAGAACGTGACAAGCTCCAAGAAAAACTTGAGGATGCCAATAAGCGTATTTCTGAATTAGTGATTCTAGAGGAGCGACAAAGAATTGCCCGGGATCTTCATGATACATTAGGTCAAAAACTATCAATGATCGGATTAAAAAGCGATTTAGCCCGAAGAATTATTCACAAAGATCCTGAACAGGCAAAGAATGAGATGAAGGATATTCAACAAACCGCACGAACAGCATTAAATGAAGTTAGAAAAATAGTCTCACAGATGCGAGGGATTCGATTAAAAGAAGAATTGGTTCATGTTAAACAAATTCTGGAAGCAGCACAAATTAGGTTAGTAAGTGACGAAGGAATATCGGTTTCTAATGTACCGCTACTAACAGAAAATATTCTAAGCATGTGCTTAAAGGAAGCTGTTACGAATGTTGTCAGACATAGTCAGGCAACCGTCTGCTGTGTTTCCTTAGAACAAACTCAAACCGAAATTATGTTAAAAATAAGCGATAACGGAATTGGTAATGAATCAACTGATTTCACAAAAGGGAACGGACTAGCGGGGATGAAAGAACGCCTCGAATTTGTTAATGGTCATCTTAACATTTTGACAGAGAATGGTACATCGCTAATCATAACCGTTCCACATGTCGTCAAACAAACCGATTAGGAGGGCACTTATGATTCGTATTATCATTGCTGAAGATCAACAAATGCTTTTAGGAGCCTTAGGCTCATTGCTTAATTTAGAAGATGACATGGAGGTTGTCGGGAAAGCTAGTAATGGAAAAGAAGCACTCGCACTTGTAAAAGAGCTTCAACCGGACATTTGCATTATGGATATTGAAATGCCTGGCATGACTGGACTGGAAGCTGCAGAACAACTAAAGGGTGAAAGCTGTAAGGTTATTATCCTCACCACCTTCTCTCGCTCTGGATATTTCCAACGTGCATTAAAAGCCGGAGTTAAAGGGTATCTTTTGAAAGATAGTCCTAGCGATGAATTAGCAAACTCAATTCGAAACATAATGGCTGGAAAACGAATATATGCCCCTGAATTAATGGATGATATTTATAGTGAAGAAAATCCTCTTACAGAACGTGAAAAAGAAGTGCTAGGCCTGGTCGCAGAAGGGATGAACACAAAAGAAATTGCTGACCAGCTTAGCATAAAAACAGGTACTGTACGAAACTATATTTCAACTATTTTAGAAAAGCTTAATGTGAAAAATAGAATTGAAGCCATTACTCAGTCGAAGGAAAAAGGTTGGTTTAAGTAAGATCTAGATTTGGTTCATTTCTGAAACATCGCGAAAATTAACAAAAAAAACAGAAAAACGCAGCGTTTATGGTATACGACCATACGCTGCGTTTTTATATAAAGAAATCATTTAGTTAGATTGTTTATTTGTTTCCCCTTTTAATAGGTTAAAATCGGTGATTGGCATCGTAATGATTTTCCCGCCGATTTGGATATGAACGGTATTATCAAAGATTGCTTTTACAATACCTTTTAATGAAATTGTTGAGTCAACAGTAATCGGATTTTTTATATTAGCTTCCATTCTATGACAC
>DASQMK010000435.1:0-4959 GCA_035645575.1 Metabacillus sp. | reverse complement strand
GCCATACTTACTTTTTTCCTTTTTTACCTCTGTGTTCATAGATGGCGTTGCTTGAGATTTTTCTCCAACTATATCTGTATGTTGCTGCCTCATATTTTCTATTTTCATATTTATGAGATTTCCATATTTTTGCCCATAAGATAGAACTTCACCAGGGTGCTCAGCATGTATATGTACTTTTGCTAACTCATCATCTGCAATAACTAATAAGGAATCACCAAATTGACTTAGGTCATTTCTAAACGTTTCTTCATGAAATGGTGTTTTGTCAGCTTCAAAGCGCACCATGAATTCCGTACAATACCCAAATTCAATATCTTCTGTATTAATATGACCCTGGACACTCTTATGATGCTCTGCGTTTACGAGCTCATCCATTGATGGTGTTCTGACATGTGATGTGTCAAGCTTTTCTCCCTTTAGAACTGATAAAAAGCCTTCATATACAAATACTAAGCCTTGACCACCACTATCCACTACACCAACTTCTTTTAAAACAGGTAACAGCTCAGGAGTCCGTTTTAGGGATGCTTCCGCTTCCTTTAAAGTCAACTCCATAACCTTTGTGATTGATGTCTCCGTCTCAGCAGCAAAGACTGCAGCTTTTGCAGCATCTTTAGCAACTGTTAAAATTGTACCTTCAACTGGTTTCATAACAGCTTTATAAGCAGTATCTACACCAGCTTGAAGAGCAGCAGCAAACTCAGTTGCATTTATTGTTGCTTTTGCTTCAATCGATTTAGAAAACCCTCTAAACAATTGTGACAGAATAACACCAGAGTTTCCTCTGGCACCCATTAAGAGCCCCTTTGAAAGCGCATTCCCAACTTTCCCTATGTGGTCAGAATGATTATTTCTTACTTCATTTGCGCCTGATGTCATTGATAGATTCATGTTTGTACCAGTATCTCCATCTGGAACTGGAAACACATTGAGTGCATCGACAAAATTTGCGTTATTCGATAGGTGGTTCGCACCTTGCAAAATCATCTCTGCAAACTGCTTACCATCTAAGGTTGTATTAGACACAGGTAGTTTCCTCCTTACTACGGGTTCGCTACACGAACACCTTGTACAAAAATATTAACAGAATCAACAGCAAGTCCAACCGTCTGATCTAACGTATACTTCACTTTCGTTTGAACATTATGTGCGACTTCAGAAATTTTTGTACCATAGCTGACGATGATATACATATCTATATTAATCGAATCGTCATCTTGGCGAACGATTACGCCTCTGCTAAAGTTTTCTTTTCTTAGGATATCGGTAAGACCGTCTTTTATTTGATTCTTTGATGCCATTCCAACAATACCATAACAGTCAATAGCTGCACCACCTGCAACAGTAGCAACGACTTCGTTGGATATATCGATTTGTCCGTACTTTGTTTTTAATTCAATGGACATATTAGTTCCCCCTTTGGAATTGTTCGCACTGGCTATAGTTATTTTACTATAAGCCTAAACATTTTAAAAGCGATTATAAGTCCGAGGTATAAATACAAGTACTACTATTATATACAACAATACATAAAATACTATGTCAAGGAAAAATTCTTGAAAGACTACTATAGAAGTATTGCATTCTATTGGCAGTTATGATAAATTATTAAAGTATCTCATGGCTATGTACATGATTATCGTAAAATATGTAGTGTTTTTTTGTAGTAAGGAGGGAATAACATGGCACGTAAATGCGTTGTTACTGGTAGAAAAACTCGCTCAGGTAACTCTCGTTCACACGCGATGAACGCTAACAAACGTACTTGGGGCGCAAACCTTCAAAAAGTTCGCATCTTAGTTAACGGAAAACCAAAAAGAGTATATGTATCTGCTCGCGCTTTAAGATCAGGTAAAGTTGAGCGAGTTTAATTTTCATTAAGCTTACTCAAAACTTATTCTCTTACCTTCGAGAATATAGATTCTTATAAAGCGAAACATAGAAAAAAGCACCGATATATCGGTGCTTTTTTCTTAATCTTTTTTAAACGAACCGAGCATAGCTCGAACAATTCCTCCTAAAAACTTCGGTAGCTTAATTGTATAAAATTTCATTATTTCCCTCCTCAACCAAATCATTAAACAAGGTTAAATGCTTGTTCAAAGGTGCTAGAAGCGTCAAAAAAATGGTATAAATCAGTTCTGTAGAATTATATTCAGTTCCCCTTTAAAAAATGACGCTATCTTGTTCATTGTCAACAAGTTAATCACGGCTTCTTATCATTAATAATATGCCATCTTGGAAAGAAAAAGTACCTACATCACCAACGAGTTCATTACTAATACATAATGTTGACCCAAGCCTGATATGACAGTTTTTCAAAGGATACTTGAATCCCTCTAAAGTTAAGCCATGTATATCAGGACTTATGGCAATAAATGAAATATAGTTCCACTCCATTTGCCTCTTAACTGTATATGTACCTGGTATATAGAGCGTGATTCGATTTTGTTGATCAATTAAGTCAATTTTCGATAGAGTTGAAGTGGTTTTTGTAAGAAGGTGAATATTCCCGAGCAAGTGATCAAGCCTACCACCTGTTGCACCAAAAATAAATATCTGATCCGGCTTTTGAGAAATTGCCCAATCTAATGCTATTTCAGTATCCGTCTTATCCTTTTCAGAAGGCAATGTGTTTAAGTCTGGAATTTTCGTTTTTAAATTTTCATGTTCTTTTTCTGTTATTGAATCAAAATCTCCAAACGCGTAACATAAAGGTAAATTAAGATCTAAAATATAACGTGACCCTCTATCGATTCCAACCCAAATCATTTCTTCTGTATGATATTTAGTTAAGTTGGCAAGGTTTTCCCTTGGACCACCTGCGACAAGAGCTATTATTTTCATACGTTCTTCCTTCTCCCAATCTTATTATCAGTATAGCTTATCAATTTATGAATGAAATAGACTTATAAATAAGAAAAAAGCCTGACACAATCACCATGTCAGAACTTTCATCTTCTTACATATTATCATCATAATCATATCTAAAGCCATCTAGTTGGTTTTTTTCCTCATTGTTTTTAAACTTTTGAAGAACTGTTTCATATTGTGCAATCTCTTGATAATCAGAGCTGTTTTTCGAAACAGCTTTTAATGCTTGTTCAATGATCGCCATATCTTCCTTTGAAAAATTCATGATTTTAGCCCCCTATTTACTTTAAATCTTAACATTAAATAGGATGGTTTATTTTCAATAAATTTATTAATAAGTTAGGAAAGAACAGCTTGTTTTAAACTTTGAATAGCTTGATGTCGATCAGGATTGTTGTAGATGAATGATCCTGCAACAAGAACATTTGCACCAGCTTCAACGCATAATTTTGCTGTTTCTTCATTTACTCCACCATCAACTTCAATATCTATCGTGAGCTGTTTCTCTTTCACTATGTTTGATAATTGCTTAATCTTTGTTAACACTTGAGGGATAAATGTTTGTCCGCCAAATCCAGGATTAACGGTCATAAATAAAACCATGTCAATGTCCTCTAGGATGTGGATAATCGATTCAACAGGGGTGTGCGGATTTAACACAACACCTGATTTTACCCCTTCTGATTTTATTAATTGTAATGTACGGTGTAAATGTATACAAGCTTCAACATGAACAGTAATGATATCTGCACCGGCTTTTGCAAATTCTTTAATATATAAATCTGGCTGTTCGATCATTAAATGAACATCAAGAGGAAGCTTTGTAATAGGACGAATGGCCTCTACGATTAAAGGACCAATTGTAATATTTGGCACAAAGTGTCCATCCATCACATCCACATGGATATAATCTGCTCCTCCGTTCTCTACATCTTTAATTTCCTCTCCTAATTTTGCAAAATCTGCCGATAAAATAGATGGAGCTATTTTTATCATACTAATACCTCGGCTTTCTATCTTTAATTTCTTCAACAAACGTTAAATAATGATCATAGCGATACTGAGGAATTTCTCCTGCTTCTACGGCTTCTTTTATTGCACATTTCGGCTCTTTTACATGAGTGCATCCTCTGAATTTACAATCTCCACTTCTTCCCCTCATTTCCGGGAAACAATATGTAAGATCTTCAACCTCAATTCCTGTAAAATCTAAAGAACTAAAACCTGGTGTATCTGCAACAAACCCTGTGCCTACCGGAATAAGTTCTACATGCCGTGTTGTATGCTTTCCTCTACCAAGATGGGAAGAAATATCATTTGTTTTTAATTCCAAATCAGGTCTTAAGACATTTAATAAAGAAGATTTCCCAACTCCTGATTGTCCAGCAAAAACTGAGATATGATCATTTAAATAAGGTAACAAGTCCTTTTCAACTGTTGATTGAACAGTTGATGTTAAAAGAACCGTGTATCCTGCATTTTGATAGTCCTTCGCATAAGACTCAACATTTTCTCGTACTTCACCTGAAGGTATAAGATCCGCTTTACTAATGACAATAATAGGATTAATTTCATTTGCTTCAATTAGCACAAGAAAACGGTCTAGCAAAGTTGGACTAAAATCAGGCTCAACAGCTGAGAAAACAAGAATCGCTTGATCAACATTACAAATCGGCGGTCGAACTAATTCATTTTTGCGTTCAAAAACCTCTAAAATATAACCTTCTAGATCATTTTCAGCTTGATACTCAACCTCATCACCCACAAGAGGTGTTATTTTATTTTTTCGAAACACACCTCTTCCACGACATTGAATCAATTTTTCGTTGTCTTGTACATAGTAAAAACCACTAAGAGCCTTCACAATTTTCCCTTGTGGCATGGAAAACCTCCTTGATGATTGTCATCAAATTTCTCATTATTTTTCCCATATAGGGAGTTTTACTTAACTTATCGTTCATTATTCAAAATAGAGTTTTAGGAATTGTATGTTACTCATCAGCAGGGTACTCAATTTTTTCAGATGAGCGTACTTTTCCATCAACAATAATTTGATAATATGCTACATCTTCTGGATTGATG
>DASQMK010000434.1:0-4579 GCA_035645575.1 Metabacillus sp. | reverse complement strand
AACACCACTCATATTAAATACCATAAATGATTGTTTATTTATCGATTTTTAAATAGTGGGTTGCTGATGGCAAGAATCTAAAGTTTGTCTCCTTGGTGTTAGCGCGGACTCCATTTTCAATTAATACCCTTATTAGTTCTTCTAAATGGGGATATAGCTCGTCTTTAAAACCAACTAAAGGGTAGATAAAAATTGAACCACCTTTTTTTGTAATTCTCACCATTTCCTGAATAGCAGCTAAGTGGAACTGAAAATCAAATTGAGCTTGATACAGGAATAAGAAGTGATTACAAAAAACGTGTGAAAAAGTATCACCTTCAAAAGGTAAATTAGGTAATTTTGCTGGAATATATTTATCCTTGTTTTCATCTGATTTATAGCTATTAATGAATTGATTCAACGAAGTGTTCCGAATTTTATCGTGATGTTCCAGGCTGTTGTAATAGTTCCATACGAAAAGATTTTTATTTTGGGACAGCTTTTGGAAAGCAATGTTCATTTCATTCCTTCCAAGAGTGCCGATTTCTTCACTTGAAAGATGATACAAAGGGTCAACGGCTATCGCATTATATCCCCTTTTATTTAATTCTGCTGTAAAGGAAGAAGCACCTGAAGCAATATCAAGTATTTTTCCTTTTCCGAAAACATGTTGCTCTAACATAAACATTTCTTGATACTCTTCGTAAGAGCGGCAAGTCATCGCCACTCCAGTTTGAGTATACAACTCGGTTTTACTCATTTCTCATCTCACCTTTCTCATCTCATCTCAACTGGTCTAACAATAAAAACTATTCTATAAAGAGGATGGAAATCCCTTCTTCAAGTAAACTTCTCTTATATTTTTAGTACAACCATTGATACTCCCCCAATGTTTTTTATTTTTGATATTCGAATTGTATATGAAAAATATTACCTGTTAACGTATTCAATTAGATAAACATAACCGAAAAATAGGATGATCACCAAACCAAATATCATATAAAAAATAAAAATTACAATTTACAAAATACTCCAAGATAATTTATAATAAAAACGCTAATAATTAATATGTTTATTAATCATTGGCGTTTTCAAATTAAAATATAAGTTCCTTATATTTTTCTTCTATTCTACTTCTATGTGATTCCATAAACTAAAAGAATCTTCTTCTTATTTATTATTACTACCTTCGAAATCAAACATTATTTATCAAAATACAAATCGTTTTTAGTAATAAATCATCATGAGTTATTTTTAGAACTAAACAATTCATTTTTTATATCGATTCTAATTTAAGGGGGTGATATCAAGGTTGGTTTGTATGAAAAGTAAATATTCTACGGGAGGCGAGTTATGTGAATCTCTTCAAGAAATTATCCATTGCATTGATTTTTGTTTTTCTACTAAATATTGTTTCACCGGCAAGTGCAGCTTTTTGGAATTTATCAGGTGAAAAAATGATTCATGATCCTTCTATTATAAAAGAAGGAACAACTTGGTATACATTTGGAACGGGGGAAGCAGGGAAAAATGGAATAAGAGTTTTAAGATCAGATAACGGGCTTAACTGGTATACGGCACCGACTATTTTTCCTACAGCAGCTTCGTGGTGGAAAACTTATATACCAAATCATGAATCTAATCAATGGGCACCAGATATTCATTTTTATAATGGCCGGTATTGGTTGTATTATTCAGTTTCTTCTTTTGGGTCTAATACATCATTGATAGGTCTCCTTTCAACACATAGTATATCTTCCGGTCAATGGAGAGATGATGGCTTAGTTATTCGCTCAACAAGTACAAGTAATTACAATGCAATAGATGGAGATCTAGTGATTGATGCTAATGGAGATCCATGGTTATCCTTTGGTTCATTCTGGAGTGGTATAAAACTAACAAGGTTAGATAAAGCAACTATGAAGCCAACCGGTACTATTTATTCTATAGCTTCGCGACCTAATTCCCCTAATAACGCAATTGAGGCACCGAGTATTACTTATAAAGACGGATATTATTATTTATTTGTCTCTTTTGATAATTGCTGTCAGGGAGTAAATAGTACGTATAAAATTGCATATGGACGATCAAAATCAATTACAGGACCCTATTTAGACAAAAATGGTGTCAACATGATGAATGGTGGTGGAACAATTCTCGATGCAGGAAACAGTCGATGGATTGGACCCGGACATCAAGATATATATAACAACAACATAATAATTCGTCATGCATATGACGCAGAAAATAATGGCATGCCTACGATGTTAATTAATGATTTATATTGGGATTTACAAGGTTGGCCATCTTATTAGGGGTAACACAAAAGATAAAGCGCTAACAAATCATTTTTACAACGTAATCATTAAAGAAAGAATACATTATTTAATAGCATACTAATCCATTTTCTCTTGTAAACAGAAAGAATCCATTTTGAAAAAATTGCTCACAATGGATTCTTTCTCTTTTATGATGCTATAGATATAGATTACTATAAAGAAAAAATGTTCGTTTACTTTGATATATTACCTTTTCCCGATGAAAAACCATCAAATAACTTCCCTCCAAAGGGTTTTAAGACATCCTTAACTAATTGAACAACTTGATTTTTGTTACCAGTCTTATAAAAAGCTTAAAAAAACATTTACAAATTATCCATTTTTCTTTTCTGTCGAAATCATTAAAAACATAGGCCTTCGAAACTCATCTTTCATTCCAGGGTTCCTTTTTAACATTTCGTCAGAAATGAAATGCTAATGAACTGATAACAACATCAAATTGAGATTTTGAAAAATCAATGTCTTCAATTGGCTTTTTGATATACGTAATGAAAGGATCATTTGTCATTTCTCGAGCCCTTTGAATCATTTTTTCAGAAATATCTATACCTATTACAGAACTTGCTGCTGCTCCCTGGCATATCGGCAATGCCAGCCATACCCACAACCCAAATCAAGTACATTTGTATTCTTTAGTGCTGGTATTAATTCTTTAAATTGATGCCATTCTCCTACTATCGTAGGGATCTCTCATTCAATTGTTATCCTAACAGATGAGGAGAGATAATACATAAATCCATATAATCCTAAAAAAGCTCATACTTAATGCAAATACTGCAATTGAAAAATATTCGCTTATAACCGCTCTTCTTTCTAAAACGAATTGCATAAATAATAGATCTCAAAATACTAATGATAAATATTCCAAGCCATTGTTTCGTTTCTATTCTGGGTAAATTACCAAATATTTTATCGATAACCATGTCATTCCTCCAACATTTGTAGAAATTAGTCGGTGTTTCTTGATGAAATAACATTTGCCATTTGTCACATTCTAATTCCATATAAAGTTTTTATTCTATAGAAAATAACCGTTATCCTTCTTCATCTGCGCCTTGTTTACCAAAAAGCAAACCTTTAACTAAGTTAAATTTTATTTCCACTCCTAAGTACACCAACACTCCAGTACAATGTCTATAGTTGAACTATAAGAGCATTAGTATAAATACCTTGTCTTTAAGTAAGCCAAATTTCAGTTGAATATTTTACAGTGAACACAGCTATTGCCATCATTAGGTTTACCAAATTTTATATTGGCATATATTTCCATTTTACTTTTGAAAAACGAATTAATAATCATCCCTTAACCGAAATCCAGTGACCATTCATTCATAGTTTCATATCATATAATACTGTACTAAGAGATGGAGATTATTTTAAGAAATCCTTTTTTGACAAATTGATAAAAAGGAGAATGATAGATGAGCATTGTGCATTTTGTGGAAGAAAATACGGTTGTGTTGTGCCAGTTGTTAGATCAAATTCCTTCTGAGAATGATCCTGTAAAAATTAAAGGGCGTAAAGGTAAAGTCATAAGTGTAAAAAAGATGGAAGATCTTGTACAGGTGCATGTGTTCCTTGAGAAAAAGGTTAAAAATCAACCATTAAGCAATGATAAAAAGAAAAAACGCTAACTTGACAAAATCCCCTTACCTATTTTGGGTTGGGGTTTTTGTCTTTCATCCTAAATTGAAATAATGCCGAATCGTATTTTGATTCAAGACGGCTTAATGTTGAAAAACCTAAAAAATGCGTAGACTTAACGAGTCCCGCATTTTTTATAGAAATTGTTCTGCTAATAGCCTGTATGTGAGCAACTTTTCTTGAAAGTCATACGTATTATTGATAATCATGAATTCATCGGTTTGATAATATTCACTAAGTCTTAAGATTTCCTCTCGTACTTTCTTAGGAGTTCCAATGATCATCCTCTTCCTGTTTTCAGCTATTCTATCTTCCTCTTTTTTGGTTAGCTTTATATTCTATGCTTCCTGTACAGGGAGAATATGTGTATCAAACCCCTTTTCAACAGCTAACAACCATATATCTTGACTAATGGCGATCTCCTCTGCCCTTTCCTGTGTTGGTGCGCATATGACAAACATACAAACAGTTGTTTTAGGGTTCGGGAGTGTATTTGATGGCTGAAAGTTTTCTCTGTACGTTTGCATTGCTCTTAACCCGTTTATTGGATTAATAAAATGACCATAAGTAAAAGCAGTTCCCTTTTCTGCAGCTAATCTTGCTCCGCGGTGAGTGAC